>UQQZ01000025.1 GCA_900543305.1 uncultured Oscillospiraceae bacterium | reverse complement strand
TTCGGCATAAGCCTTTTCTTGAACCACTCGCCCAGCGAGTGGTTTTCTTTATATATAAAGAAATGCCCCGCTTTTCCTTTTGGGAAGGCGGGGCATTTTTTGGGAGGTAACTCCCCAAAGCAAACTGCCCAGAAGGATCCTGGGCAGCTGTAAGAGGGAGTGAATCTATGAAAAAAGCAAGAGGAGGATGAACCATGTTCTCTTCTGCTGTTGAAAATAGTATACCCAGCTTTTTTGAAATTCTTCTGAACAAGAAGCGATTTTTCTTTTAAAACTCTTTGAACAGAATGAAAAGAGTAGCCGTTGCACCGGAGACACATCTTTGGTATGATGTAAAAAAACAAGCTGCTGAAAGGAAGCGATGTACCATGGAGCTGACTGAGCTGGTCACCCAGGTCGAGCCCATTCTCCGGGAGGCGGGAACATTGATCCGTTCCATTCCCCATCCCGCTGTCTATTCCAAAGAAGGCCACGCCAATTTCGTCACCGAGGCGGACATGGCCTCCCAAAAATTTCTGATGGAACATCTGGCCCCCCTGTTGCCGGACGCCCACTTTTTCGCCGAGGAACAGGAGAAAAACACCCTGGCTCCCGGATGGAACTGGATCATTGATCCCATCGATGGCACCACCAATTTCATCCGCCGCTACCGCCCCTCGGCCATTTCCGTGGGCTTGATCCGGGACGGGGAAGGAAAGTTGGGTCTGGTGTATGATCCCTGGTCCGGAGAGCTGTTCTCCGCCGTCCAGGGCCATGGGGCCTTCTGCAATGGGGAACCCATCCACGCAGCCCAGGTGCCTTTGGAAAACGCCATCTTCATTTTTGGCACTGCCCCCTACAACCGGGAAAAGGTAGACGCCTCCTTTGCCATGGCAAAAGAGCTGTCCTTGCGCTGCGGAGATCTGCGCCGCTGCGGATCCGCCGCCCTGGATCTGTGCTACATTGCCGCGGGCCGTTGCGACGGGTTTTTCGAGGCCATTCTCTCCCCATGGGATTATGCCGCCGCTTCCGTGATTCTGGAAGAAGCTGGCGCCAAAATTGGCACCGTACCGGGCAAGGTGTTCTCCTATGGAGAAAAACAACCTATTCTGGCTGGCACTCCGGACATGTTTGCCCTGCTTCAGGAAGTTTCTTCCCACCATCTGGTCTGAAGAATGGAGGGAACCGCCTGAAAAGCGTTGAATTCGCAACAGGACGTCCCCCTTACCCACATACCAATCCCCCCGATACGCCTTTGGTTCCGTATCGGGGGGATTTTTCACAAAATGGCTTCTCTGCCCCTGGATTCTCAGAAGCATGAGAATCTAAAAAGAAAAGGATTCAAGGCTTCTGGGGTTTGGGACCCGAGGAAAATCCATGGCGTTCCTTCCATTCCCGGATCTGCTGCAGCCGCTGAGCCACCCGCTGCTCGCTGCCCTGGCTGGTGGGATGGTAATACTGGCGGCCTTGGAGGGAATCGGGCAAACACTGCATGGAGGTGAGCTTTTCCGGCGTGTCGTGGGCATATTGATAACCCTCTCCATAGTGCAGGTCCGCCATGAGCTTTGTGGGGGCGTTGCGGATGATCAGGGGTACCGGCTCCGCCAGCATTTTCTGAGCATCCTTTTTGGCCGTCTCGTAAGCCACATACAGAGCGTTTGACTTGGGCGCTACCGACAGGTACACCACCGCGTGAGTCAATGTCACCGTGCACTCAGGCATCCCAATGAAATGACAGGCCTGATAGGCAGCTGTGGCAATCTCCAAAGCACGGGAGTCTGCCATGCCCACGTCCTCGCTGGCAAAACGGATCAGCCTCCGGGCCACATACAGAGGATCCTCCCCCGCTTCCAGCATCCGGGCCAACCAGTAAATGGCCGCGTCCGGGTCACTGTTTCGCATGGATTTGTGAAGGGCGGAAATCAGGTTGTAATGCTCTTCCCCGTTCTTGTCGTACAGGAGGGATTTCCGGTTGGTGCACTGCTCCAGAATGTCCGGCGTGACGGTGGTGACTTCCCCTTCCCGGTGTCCGTTTAACACCACCATCTCCAAAGTCCCCAGAGCCGTGCGCGCGTCCCCGTTGGCAAAGGCCGCAATGGATTCCAGCATTCCCTCCTCCATGCGGACCTCCTGATTACCGAAGCCCCGGGGATCCTGCAGAGTCCTCCGAAGCAGCTCCGTCAGGTTCTCTACCGTTAGGGCCTGAAGCACAAACACCTTGCACCGGGAAAGCAAAGCGGAATTCACTTCAAAGGAAGGGTTCTCCGTGGTGGCCCCAATGAGCACAATGCTGCCCTTTTCCACAAAGGGCAGGAAAGCGTCCTGCTGCGCCTTGTTGAACCGGTGAATCTCATCCACGAAGAGAATGGTTCGTTCTCCCATCAGCCGGTTTTGCTCCGCTTGGCGCATCACTTCCTTGATCTCCTTGATGCCGCTGGTCACTGCGCTGAAATTGATGAAATTGGACTGGGTTCTTCCTGCGATAATTCGGGCCAACGTGGTTTTCCCCACGCCGGGAGGACCCCAAAAAATCATGGAGGACACCCTGTCTTGGTCGATCAATTGCCGCAGAACCTTCCCTTCCCCCAGAAGATGTTCCTGCCCCACAAACTCCTCCAAGGTCCGGGGACGCATTCTGGTTGCCAAGGGGATATCCTGGGGCTCCTGCTCAAAAAACGACTGCTGCCTCATGCCTTGCCACTTCCTTCCCAAATCCCGGGCCGGACCACCCTCGGGGCCGCCCAGGCCAGAGCTTTTTTCCACCGGTTCTCCACGCCCTTTCCGTGGCCGCCCCGGTTCCATTCCAAAATTGTCTCGATCCCTTGGGCTTCATAAAACCCGTGAGCCAGCCGGGTGCAGTCCCCCACCCTGCGAAGGGCCGGCGGACCGCCCCGTTCCTCCCGGTCTCCTAGGGACAGGTAGATCTTCTCTTCCCGCCGAGGCGGATGGGTGAAAAGATACTCCATCCATCCGGGATACCACAGAGAGCCGGAAAGGGATCCCGCCACCTGAAAATTTGTTCCCTGGCTCTGGGCCCACAGGGCAAACAGCCCTCCCAAAGAGTACCCCAGAATTCCTCGCTGGCAGGGGTCGGAACTGAGAGAAAATTCCCGTTGCCCGTAGGGCAAAATTTCTTCCAGCAGAAAGTCCAGATAGGCTTTTCCCCCTCCGGAAAAAAGTTCCCCTTCCCGGATACCCGGAGTAGGCCAAGGGGTAAAATCCCGGTCTCCCTGGGCTTCCACAAACAGCAGCGCCACCGGAGGCAGGGACTCCCCTAACCGAGGAAGAGTTTTCTCCATCTCCCAGCCGCACAGGAGCAAAAGGGGAAAAGGCCCCGAACCTTCCGGCACCAGACAGGCGCAGGAACGGCCTTCTCGGGAAAACAAATGGAGCTCACCTTTCACTTCTGAGGCACCTCCCGTCCCTGGGCCCGGTAATCCCGGGGAGACCGTTTCATCCGGCTGCGGAACACCTTGGAAAAATAGGCGGGATTGGAAAATCCCACCTGGGAAGCCACCTGTGCCACCGTGGCCTGGCCTTCCCGGAGCAGGGGGAGGCTGCGGCCGATCCGATAATCCAGCAGATAGTCAAAGAGGGACTGACGCATCTGCCGCCGGAAAAAACGGCAGCATTCGCTCTTGCAGAGTCCCACCTCTTTGGCCACCTCCTCCAAAGTGACTTTTTCCCCGTAATGCTGGTGAAGATACGATAAGATCACCCGCAGACGCTGGATTTTCTCCGGATCAGAGGCCGTCTGTCCCTGATCCTCCCAATGGCGAAAAAGCTCCCCCCAGATTCCCAGCAGCTGCCGCTGGACCTCCAGCTCAAACATGTCCGAACGCTCCTGGGAAAGCCTGTAAATCTCTCCCAATCCCTGCAAGACAATCCTCTGCCAGGAAGTTTCCGGAGAAAGGGCCAGGGAGGCACAGCCCCCTCCCACGATGACGTCCACAAATTTTCGCCGGATCACACACCCTTCATAGCCTCCCAACAACCGGGGATGAAAGGTCAGGGATACGTAGTCGCAGTCGGTTTCCCCCACACGGCTGCCGGCGTGGAGGGCATCGGAGTTGCAAAACAACCCCTCTCCCTCCTTCAAATGGTAGGATTGGTCGTTGACCCGATAGTCGATCTCTCCCGAGAGAATCAATGTCATTTCCACCTCATCATGCCAATGCCAGGGAAACGCCCCGGTCTCATAGGAGGAGATCCTTTTTCGGCTGATATTCACCGGGAATTCGTAGGTGCCGTGGGTCTTCAACTCCCGCTTTTCCTTGTTTACCCGCAGTTCCATAAATACCTCAATATAGGAAAAGTATTTGCCAATATCCTTGTTGTTTTTTTGGCTTCTCTCTCATTATAATAACAGCAAAGGCAGAAAGCAACCTGCCGACTCAAAATTTACAGGAGGTTTTGCAGCATGGCGATCTTGGTTTTGGGCGGGGCCGGCTACATCGGCTCTCACACGGTCTATGAGCTCATCGACAATGGGGCGGATGTGGTCATTGCGGACAATCTGGAAACGGGCCATCGGGAAGCGGTTCATCCCAAGGCACGGTTCTATCAGGGAGATATCCGCAACCGGGCTTTCCTGGACGAACTCTTCCAGAAAGAAAAAATCGACGGGGTCATTCACTTTGCCGCCAACTCTCTGGTGGGAGAAAGCATGGTCAACCCCTTGAAGTACTACGACAACAACCTGTGCGGCACCAAGGTGCTCCTGGAAGCCATGGTTGCCCACGGCATCCAGAAGATCGTCTTCTCCTCCACCGCAGCCACCTATGGCGAACCGGAAAATATTCCCATTCTGGAGACGGATCCCACCCATCCCACCAACACCTATGGAGAGACAAAGCTCTCCATGGAGCGGATGTTCCACTGGGTGGGCCAGGCCCATGGGCTCCGGTATGTGAGCCTCCGGTACTTTAACGCCTGCGGCGCCCACAAATCCGGTCAAATCGGGGAAGCCCACCATCCGGAAACCCACCTGATCCCCCTGATTCTCCAGGTGCCCCTGGGCCAGCGGGAGTCGGTAAGCATCTTCGGCAACGATTACGAAACCCGGGACGGCACCTGCGTGCGGGATTACATCCACGTCACCGATCTGGCTCAGGCTCACATTCTGGCTATGGAATACCTGAACCAGGGGGGTGAAAGCTCCATCTTCAATCTGGGCAACGGAGTAGGCTTCACGGTGAAGGAAGTCATCGACACCGCCCGCAAAGTGACCGGCCACCCCATCCCTGCGGTGGAGTCTCCCCGGCGGGCCGGCGATCCCGCTCAGTTGGTCGCCTCCAGCGATAAGGCCCGGAAGGTGCTGGGCTGGAAACCCCAGTATGACGATCTGGAAACCATCATTGCCTCCGCCTGGAACTGGCACAAAAATCATCCCAACGGCTACGCCAAATAAGCGAAACCCTAAGGGAAATACTCCAGACGGCAGTGCCACACAAAGAAAACTCCTCCATGGATGCAACGCTTCCCCAGCTTATGCCCGGGAAGCGTTTTTCCTTTCTTGCGCATTCCACCCCAGTATGCTAGGATAAAGGGGAAGAA
The DNA here is from genome assembly GCA_900543305.1 of uncultured Oscillospiraceae bacterium. GTDB lineage: Bacteria > Bacillota > Clostridia > Oscillospirales > Acutalibacteraceae > Acutalibacter. Next base: position 27,854 of record UQQZ01000025.1, on the reverse strand, counting down.
TATGTGCCTGGACGGAGAAAGGAGACGCCATGAAACAGAGACGCCGCTTTTTCATCCCTGCCTGTGTACTGGGTGGACTATTTGTTATCTGTGTGGGAGTGTACGGGTTGATGCAGTATTTTGGATCTCCCCTGCTTCCAGGCAGTCTGGAGTGCCGCTACACCCGGGAGGTCTCTTCCCACCGGCAGGAGCTTTTGGAAATTTCCCAAACCTGTCTGGAAACCGGAAAAACTCCGGAGGATTTGCCTCTGGCTAACCTGGTAGACACCATTCAGGTGATCGGTTACGGCACAGAGAATGCTTTTGTGGACTTTTTCTGCGACGGCTGGGGGCTGGTGCCCTCTTCATCCTACTATGGCTTTTACTACTCTCCCCAAGGGCCCCAGAGCTTCTGGGGCGGAGAAGAAGAACTGCTTCCCACAGAGGACGGCGGTTACGCCTGGCAAGGGGAAGGGGATAACCACGGCTTTACCCGGCAGATCGGGGAAAACTTCTACTACTACGAGGGACACTTCTAAAAGCAAGGATCCCGGGGAAAGGATGAGAAACGTTGAATCACAAGGAACGGATGCTTCAGGGATTGCCCTTCAAGCCCTGGGAGGACGGGCTGTCTCAAGAGCGAATGGAGTGCCAAAAGCGGCTTTACCGGTATAACCACCTTTCTCCGGAAGCACGGGAAGAGGCAGACGCCCTGTTAAAGGAGATATTCGGGGAAACTGGAAACACGGTGCGTGCTGTACCGCCTCTCTACTGCGACTATGGAAAAAACATCCGCGTGGGAGAAAATTTCTTTGCCAACTTCCACTTTACAGTGCTGGACTCCGCCCCGGTGACCATCGGCAAAAACGCTCAAATCGCCCCCAATGTGTCCATCTACACAGCCGGTCATCCCCTCCATCCCGATCCTCGGAACACGGGAGTGGAATACGGCATGGCGGTCACCATCGGGGACAATGTGTGGCTGGGCGGCAATGTGGTTATCTGTCCGGGAGTCACCATTGGGGACAACGTGGTCATCGGTGCGGGAAGCGTAGTCACCAAGGACATTCCCTCCTGGAGCCTGGCCGTAGGGAATCCTTGCCGGGTACTGCGAACAATCACCCAGGAGGACCGGGAATTCTATTATCGGGACAGGCCCTTTGACATGGACCCTTATCATTGAGCGGCCTTGACAAATCCCGAAACCACTGGCTACAATAACTAACAAACTGATCCGGGAGGCGCCCTATGAGACAATGTATGGATTCGGAAAACCTGCACCGCCGGCTGAAAAAAATTATCGGCCAGGTCCAGGCCATCGACCGGATGATCGACGAAGATGTGCCCTGTGAAGATATCCTGGCACAGATCAACGCGGCTAAATCCGCCCTCCACAAGGCAGGGCAGGTGGTGCTGGAGGGACATATCAAGCACTGCGTCCGGGATGGCATCGAACACGGGGACCCGGACCAGACCATCGCCAACTTCACCAAAGCGGTGGAACGCTTCGCCAACATGAATTGACCTTCCCCCCTCTAGTGGGTAAGATCCATTCCGCTCCGAAGCTGCCCCAAAGGAAATCCCCGCAGACAAAGAGAAATCGCCTATGAAATTTGGCCCTGGAAAGAAGGAATTCTCCTTCCTCCCGGGGCCGTTCTTTATGGGCTGTTTTTTTACGGGACAGTTTTGCGGCAGACTCTTTCCGGTCAACCGGTGGGTATGGCCAGCCTGGATTTCACCTCTTCCCCCCGGAGGCTCCTGGCTTTCGGGGAAAACCTATTCCTCCCCTTGACAACCCATACCCCTATAGGTATGATTAAGGTGACTTCATCTGGGAAAGGAAGAAATCCTCCATGAAACTCTTGCAGAAATTTCTGGACTGGGGCGGTGTGAAAAAAGATGTCACCTTGCTGGTGATCTCCGGTGTGGCGTTGCTGGTCAGCATTTTCCACCTGCTGCCCCTGCCCTTTGACCCCGCCTGGGTGGCCATTGTCCTGTGTGGGATCCCCATTATTTTGGAAGCCATCATCGGACTGGTGACGGAGTTCGACATCAAAGCAGACGTGCTGGTTTCCATTGCTCTGATAGCCTCCGTGGTCATTGGGGAGGATTTTGCCGCCGGGGAGGTGGCATTCATCATGCAGTTGGGCGGACTGCTGGAGGACTTGACGGTGGCCAAGGCCCGGGCAGGCATTGAGCGCTTGGTAAAGCTGACCCCCCGGACAGCCCGGGTCCTGCGGGACGGCCAAGAACTCACTTTGCCTGCCGAACAAGTGCAGGTGGGAGACCGGCTTCGGGTACTGCCCGGGGAAACCATTCCCGTGGACGGACGCATTCTTTCCGGTCAAACCTCCATCGACCAATCGGTGATGACCGGAGAGTCCATGCCGGTGGATATGGGCCCTGGAGATCAGGTTTCCAGCGGCACGGTCAACCAATTTGGCGCCTTTGAAATGGAGGCCTCCAAGGTGGGCGAAGACAGTTCCATCCAGCGGATGGTCCGCCTGGTCCAATCCGCCGATGCGGGCAAGGCCAAAATCGTGGGCCTGGCCGATCGTTGGGCCACCTGGATTGTGGTGATCGCCTTGTCCAGCGCTGCTCTCACCTGGTTGATTTCCGGGGAGATCATCCGGGCAGTGACCATTCTTGTGGTATTCTGCCCCTGTGCTCTGGTGTTGGCTACCCCCACCGCCATTATGGCCGCCATCGGCAATGCAACCCGCCATGGCTTCCTGGTTCGGGAAGGGGACGCTCTGGAGCGTTTGGCCAGTGTAAAACGGATCACCTTTGACAAAACCGGCACCCTTACTTACGGCCGTCCCCAGGTGCGGGAAGTCCAGAGCTTGGATCCTGCCTTTTCCTCCCATCAGCTCTATGCCTGGGCTGCAGGGGCCGAGTCCCGTTCGGAACATCCCTTGGGAAAAGCAGTTGTCCGATGCTTTGGGGAATCCTCTCACCAGCCTCCTCCCCAGCCGGAACAGTTCCAGATGCTCCCAGGCAGAGGCGTAAAGGCCACCGTGGCAGGCAAAGCCATTTTGGCTGGCAACCCGGAGTTGCTGGAAGAATCTGGCATCGTTCTTTCTTCCCCTGCCAAAGAGGAAGCGCAACACTTTTTGGCTCAGGGCTGCACGGTGGTCTACCTGGCCGTGGAAGGGAAATTGGCTGGATTTCTGGCGCTGGCAGATACTCTCCGCCCCGACGCAGCAACCACCATCTCCCAGGTAAAGTCTGTGGGGGTGACTCCTGTACTCCTCACTGGCGATCACCAGGAAGCCGCTCAATCCATTGCCAGCCAGCTGGGGATTTCTCAGGTGCGCTGGGGCTGTCTTCCCCAAGATAAACTGGACTATATCGGAACCTGCCAGGAACACAAAGAGCCCGTGTGCATGATCGGCGACGGCATCAACGACGCCCCTGCCTTGAAAAAAGCTCAAGTGGGCATCGCTATGGGAGGCATCGGCAGCGACATCGCCGTGGACGCGGCAGATATCGCTTTGGTCAACGACGAGATTCGGGAAATCCCCCATCTGCTGCGGCTCTCCCAAAAGATGATGGTCACTATCAAGTGGAACCTGACTTTTTCCATGGCTCTGAACTTTTTGGCAATTATCCTAGCCATGACCGGAATCTTAAACCCGGTAGTGGGAGCGCTGGTCCACAACGCCGGTTCTGTTTTCGTGATTATCCATTCCGCCTTCCTGCTCCGGTTCAAGGGAAAGCTGAAACAAAGATAACCTCACTTTTCCGCTGTAAAAAAGAGTCTCCGGAATCCCAGAATCACATTGTCTTTTTGGTTCCGGGGATACAGAGGCTGCGCACGGCGGACCAATTCTTTTTGAAATTCAGCGCCCAATTTCTCTCCCATCTGATCCAAGTAGGGACGCAGCCTGGCCCCTTTTACCCACTCTATCAACGCCTGGTGATCCGGAAGAATATGGTAATAGGTGGTCTCCCACACCGTATAATCCCTGGCGCAATCGGAGAGGATTTCCATATATTCTTGGGGCGCCAAGCTTCGATTGTAGGGAAGCGCGTCGGAATTCCCCAATAAGATTCCCCTGGCATCTGATCGATCAACTGATAAAGGGGTTCCTCTTCATTCCGGGGCATCTGCACTGCCAGAACTCCTCCTGGAAGCAGATGGTCCATCAGTCGAGGGATCAGGTGGAAATGATCTGGAATCCACTGAAAACAGGCATTGGAAAACAGCAGGTCATACCTTCCCTCTAACGATTCCACCTTTCCCTGCTGAAAGACAAGTTCCGGATGGGCTTTTTGGGCCTTGGCAATCATATCCGGAGAACTGTCCAATCCCAGAAGCTGAGCATGGGGAAATTGTTTCCGTAAAACAGCGGTACTGTTGCCGGGCCCACAGCCTAAATCGATCACCTTCTCGGGATGTTTTTCCCGCAGCCGGGACGCCAGATCCTCAGCCGGTTGTGTCCTTTCCCGTTGAAATTTCAGATATTGATTGGAGTTCCAATCTCCCATATCTTGTCACCCTTTCCCCAAAATACTATGCTCAGTATAAACCTCTCTCCCCCCTTCCGTAAAGACCAAACTCTTTTCTCCGAATTGTGCTGTTGTCCCAATTGCAAAAAGTCCTCACTCAGGAACCAATGCCTAAGTGAGGACTTATTTTATTTTGCTTGATAATAATTCAGGTAGGCTTATTCCCACTCAATGGTGGCCGGAGGCTTGCTGGTGATATCGTAGACCACCCGGTTGACGCCCTCTACTTCATTGATGATCCGGTTGGAGGTCCGGCCCAACAGCTCATAGGGCAGGTGAGCCCAATCGGCCGTCATAAAGTCTGTGGTGGTCACAGCACGCAGGGCCACGGTCACACCATAGGTGCGGCCGTCTCCCATGACGCCTACACTGTGGTTGGCAGTCAAGACGGCAAAATACTGATTCACACTCCGCTCCAGGCCTGCCCGTGCCACTTCCTCCCGGAAAATGGCATCAGCATTTTGCAGAAGGGCCACCTTTTCCTCGGTGATCTCCCCCATGATCCGAACTGCCAAGCCAGGACCCGGGAAGGGCTGCCGCCATACCAACTCCGCAGGAATGCCCAACTCGATGCCAACTCGCCGGACTTCATCCTTAAACAAATCCCGCAGCGGCTCCACCAAACCTTCAAACCCGATATCCTTGGGCAAGCCCCCCACATTGTGGTGGCTCTTGATCACCGCAGCTTGACCGGTGCCGCTTTCTACCACGTCGGGATAAATGGTACCCTGGCAGAGGAAGTCCATCTTCCCCAGCTTCTGGGATTCCGCTTCAAACACCCGGATAAATTCCTCTCCGATAATCTTCCGTTTCCGTTCCGGATCGGTAACACCTTTGAGCTTTTCCAGGAACCGGTCCTTTACGTTAACCCGGATAATGTTCATGTCAAACTCTTTTTGGAACACCTGTTCCACCATGTCCCCTTCGTCCTTGCGCAGCAGGCCATGGTCTACAAAAATGCAAGTCAGGTTCTTGCCGATGGCTTTGTGCACCAACATGGCAGCCACCGAAGAGTCCACGCCTCCAGAAAGTCCACACAGCACTTTCTTATCCCCAATTTTCTTTTTCAGGGCTTCAATGGTTTCCTGAGCAAAAGAGGCCATTTCCCAGTCCCCCGCGCAGCCGCAGATTCCGTAGAGGAAATTGCGGAACATTTCATTGCCCTGCTGGGTGTGTTCTACTTCCGGGTGAAACTGCACCGCGTACAGCTTGCGCTCCCGGTTTTCCATGGCCGCCACCGGACAATGAGCGCTCCAAGCGGATGCGGTGAAGCCTTCCGGCAAACGGGAAATATAGTCGTTGTGACTCATCCAGCATACGCTTTCCTCCACCTTCTGGAACAAGGGAGAGTCAGGGGAAAATTGGGTCATGGTCTTGCCGAATTCCGGCACCTCGCTGGAGGATACGCCTCCCCCCAGCAGATAGGCCATCACCTGAGCCCCGTAGCAGATTCCCAAAACGGGAATTCCCAGCTGGAACACCTCCTTGGAACAAAGAGGCGCGTCCTGGGCGTATACACTGTTGGGGCCTCCGGTAAAGAGGATCCCCTTGCAATCCCGGAGCGTTTCCGGGTCGGTTTTATAATTCTTAATTTCGCAATAAACCCCCAGGTCGCGGACCCGGCGAGCGATGAGCTGGGCGTACTGGCCGCCAAAGTCCAGCACCACTACCCATTCATGCTGTGCGGTATTTGCCATGATCATCCCGTCCTTTTCCCATTCTGATTGTGACCCCATTCTATCATATCCAAAGCGTTTAAGCAAGGCTGGACCCGAAAGCAGTTCCTGTCTTTTCCCTAAAATCCTCAGGCATCCGATTTCTGTCCTTTCAGCAGGAAGCCTTCCTGCTCAAATTGTAAAAGGAAAAAGCCGGGAATCCCGGCTTTTCACAAAGTTATTCCACAGTCACGGACTTTGCCAAGTTCCGAGGCTTGTCGATATCGCAGCCCTTCATGGACGCCACATAATAGGCAAACAGCTGCAAGGGCAGAATGGACAGAGAAGGCAACATGAAATCGGTGATCTTGGGAATGCAGAATTGATAATCCGTCTCCTGGGAAAGGGCTTTCTCTTTCCCTCGCACGGTGATTCCCAACACCACGGCTCCCCGGGCCTTCACTTCCCGCACATTGGACATCATCTTGTCGAACAGCTTCTCATAGGTGGCAATGGCGATGACCAAAGTCCCGTCTTCGATCAGGGAAATGGGGCCATGCTTTAACTCACCGCCCGTATAAGCCTCCGAGTGGATGTAGCTGATTTCCTTAAGCTTCAAACTGGCTTCCAAAGAGGCAGCATAGTCCACATTCCGGCCGATAAAGTACATGTCACGGGCGTTGAAATACTGGGAGGCAAAATACTGGATGGTCTTTTTGTCCGCCAGGCTGGCCTCCGCCAGATCCGGCAACCGCTGCAAATCTTCCAGATACCGGGCCATTTCCTGGGCCGGCACCTCTCCCAGCTGCTCCGCCATATACAGGGCAATCATGTAGATCACCGCCAGCTGAGTGCTGTAGGCTTTAGTGGAGGCCACGGCAATTTCCGGACCTGCCCAGGTGTACAGCACGTCGTCGGACTCGTTGGCAATGGTGCTGCCCACCACGTTGACAATGGAGAGCACACGGCAACCCCGGCTCTTGGCCATGCGCAAGGCGGCCAAGGTGTCCGCCGTCTCACCGGACTGGCTGATGATGATCACCAGGGTCTTGTCGTCCAAAATGGGATCCCGATACCGGAATTCACTGGCCACATCCACTTCCAGGGGGATCTTCAAAAGCCGCTCAAAGGCGTACTTGGCCACCACACCCACATGGTAGGAGGTGCCGCAAGCCACGATGAATACCTTCCGGATGTCCCGGATTTGCTCGGCGGTCAAGGTGATGTCGTCCAGCACAATGTGTCCGTCCCGAATTCGAGGAGAAATGGTCTTGCGCAGGGCCTCAGGCTGCTCGCAGATTTCCTTCATCATGAAGTGCTCGTAGCCGCCCTTTTCCGCTGCCGTAATGTCCCATTGGATCCGCTCCGGCTCCTTTTCGATGGGCTCCCGATCCTCGTTGAAGAACTGAATGGAATCCCGGGTCAGCACTGCAATTTCCCGATCCTTCAGCCGGTAAATATCCCGAGTACGGGCCAAAATGGCCGGCACATCGGAGGCAATGTAGTTTTCCCCCTGGCCAATACCGATGATCAAGGGGCTATCCTTGCGCACTGCGTAGATCTTATCCGGGCAATCCGCACAGATGATTCCCAGGGCATAGCTGCCCTCCACCCGGCCAATGACCTTCTGCAGGGCTTCCAGCACGTCGCCTTTGTAGTAGTATTCCAGCATCTGGGCCACCACTTCCGTGTCCGTGTCGGAGACGAATTCCACGCCGCGGCGGATTAAGTGGTTTTTCAGATAGAGATAGTTTTCGATGATGCCGTTGTGCACCACGGCAAATTTTCCCCCGTCACTGACCTGGGGATGGGAGTTGATGTCGGAAGGGGCTCCATGGGTGGCCCAGCGGGTATGACCGATTCCCACGGTGCCGGGCAGGTTTCTGCCCCCCTGCAAAATCCCGTCCAAAACGCTGAGGCGTCCCTTGGACTTGACTACATGGAGGCCCGTATCATTGTACACCGCCACGCCGGCGGAATCGTACCCACGATATTCCAGCTTCTGCAGCCCGTTCAACAGGATGGGCGCAGCCTCTTCCTGACCGATATATCCAACAATACCACACATACTCTTCGCGCTCCTTTCTGTGCCCCAAAGGGCGTTGCCAATGGGTGGCGTATCTCATTCCTATCTTAGGACAGCCGCCGGGTAATTATGCGGCTTTTCCCAGAGGGAGGCACAGCCTCTTACCGGTAAATGATGTCGTCCCGGGAAGGCCCATTGGAAACCATGGTGATGGGCACACCGATATGACGCTCCGCAAACTCCACATACTTCCGGGCGTTTTCGGGCAGGTCCTCGTACTTCTTGATGCCGCCGATGTCGCACTTCCAGCCGGGCAGCACTTCCAAAATGGGTTTGCAGCGCTTCAACTGGGCCGTGGGCGGGAAATAGTCGATCCGCTTGCCGTCCAGCTCATAGCCAACGCACACGGGGATCTCATCCAGATAGCCCAGAGCGTCCAGCACGGTGAAGGCCACCGCCGTGGCACCCTGCACCATGCAGCCGTAACGGGCGGCCACCAGATCCAGCCAGCCCATTCTCCGAGGCCGTCCAGTGGTGGCGCCGTATTCGCCGCCATCGCCGCCCCGGCGCCGAAGCTCATCGGCCTCTTCGCCGAAGATTTCGCTGACAAACTCTCCTGCGCCTACAGCGCTGGAGTAGGCCTTCACCACGGTAACGATCTCCTGAATGGCATAGGGCGGAATGCCGCCAGCGCCTACGGCGCCGTATCCTGCCAGAGGAGAGGAGGAGGTGACCATGGGATAGATGCCCAAATCGGGATCCTTCAGGGAACCCAGCTGACCCTCCAGCAAAATGGTCTTTCCCTCCTTCACTGCGTTGTGCAGCAAGGTGGTGGTGTCCGCCACATAGGGGGTCAGGGCCTCTTTATATTCCATCAGCTTCTCATAGATCTCGTCCCGATCCAGGGGCTTCTGATGATAGAGCTCCGTATACAGCACGTTCTTCAGGCCCAGCACATGGTCGATCCGGTCCATGAGGGAGTCCTTGTCATCGAACAGATCGCTGATCTGGAAGCCGATCTTGGCATACTTGTCGGAATAGAAGGGGGCAATGCCGGACTTGGTGGAACCAAAGGACTTGGCTGCCAAACGGGCTTCCTCCATGCCGTCCAGTTCCTTGTGATAGGGCATGACCACCTGGCACCGGTCGGATACCAGCAGCTGGGGCTTGGGTACGCCCCGCTCCATGACGGATTCCAGTTCTTTCAGAAAATTTTCTACCGAAAGGGCAACGCCATTGCCAATCACGTTGACAATGTTTTGCCGGAACACCCCGGAGGGCAGCTGATGGAGAGCGAATTTACCATACTCGTTGATGATGGTGTGGCCGGCGTTGCTGCCGCCCTGAAACCGCACCACAATGTCGGAATCTTCCGCCAGCACATCGGTGATTTTACCCTTTCCCTCGTCGCCCCAGCAGGCGCCTACGATCGCTTTGACCATAACTCTTCAAGCCTTTCTTACTGTTATTCTTGGGACTGGCTGTCCCGTTTTATTCTTTTCGCGACAGTTTACACGGTAATTTCCGCTTTTTCTTCCGCCACGAATTCGTACTTCTTCAGAACCGGCTCCACCACTTCTTCCAGGAATTCCTGGGTCTGCACCGGGGCGCGGCCTACATATTTCTCGGGCTTTACAATGTCGTGAAGTTCCTCCAGCGTTACCCCGAAAATGGGATCCCCAGCAATCCGGGTCAGCAGGTCGTTCTCCCCGCCTTGCTCCTTGACCACCCGGGCAGCTTCCATGGAGTGCACCCGGATCCGTTCATGCAGCTCCTGCCGGTTGCCGCCCCGCTTCACCGCGTCCATCATGATATTCTCCGTGGCCATAAAGGGCAACTCCCGGAGCATGTGCTGACGGATCACCTTGGGATACACCACCAGGCCATCCGCCACGTTGTTGTACAGGTTCAAAATGCCATCTACCGCCAGGAACGCCTCAGGCACGCTGATGCGCTTGTTGGCAGAATCGTCCAGGGTCCGCTCAAACCACTGAGCAGCCATGGTCATGGCAGGGTTCACCGCGTCGGCAATCACATACCGGGCCAGGGAGGCAATTCGCTCACTGCGCATGGGATTGCGCTTATAGGCCATGGCAGAGGAACCGATCTGCCCTTTTTCAAAGGGCTCTTCCACTTCCTTCAAGTGCTGCAGCAGCCGGATATCGTTGGAGAACTTGGCCGCGCTCTGGGCAATACCGGAAAGCAGGGAAAGCATCTGGCTGTCCAGCTTCCGGGAGTAAGTCTGGCCGGACACCGGGAAGCACTCCTGATAGCCCATCTTCTGGGCGATTTTCCGATCCAGCTCCCGGCACTTTTCGTGATCCCCCTCAAAGAGCTCCAGGAAGCTGGCCTGAGTGCCTGTGGTTCCCTTGGAACCCAAAAGCTTTGCCTTTCCCAGCTGATACTCCACATCTTCCAAGTCCATCAGAAGATCCTGGATCCACAAGGTGGCCCGCTTGCCCACCGTGGTAGGCTGGGCAGGCTGAAAGTGGGTAAACGCCAACGTGGGCAGGTCCTTATACTCCCGGGCAAAATGGGACAGCACCCGGATTACCCCGACCAACTTGTTGCGGATGAGCTTCAAGGCCTCGGTCATCACGATGATGTCCGTGTTGTCCCCCACATAGCAGGAGGTGGCTCCCAAATGGATGATTCCCGCCGCCTTGGGGCACTGCTGGCCGTAGGCGTACACATGACTCATCACGTCGTGACGGACCACCTTTTCCCGTTCCTGGGCCACTTCATAGTTGATGTCCTCTGCGTGCTCCTTCAGCTCGTCGATCTGCTCCTGGGTGACAGGGAGCCCCAGCTCATGCTCCGCCTCCGCCAGGGCAATCCACAGCTTCCGCCAGGTGCGGAACTTCATGTCCGGAGAGAAAAGGTATTTCATTTCCTTATCCGCATAGCGGGCGGACAAAGGGGATTCGTACACATCTCGCGCCATTTTCAGACCAAACCTTTCTGTATATTGTTATAAAGTAAAAAACACAAGAGAGTCCCCGGGGTCAGGGTACAAGGCCCCTTCCCCGCGGGACCCCCGCTGCCGCTTATTCTCATTGTAGACCCAGACGGCGCATCATTTCCTCGTAGGCCTCTTCCACGCCGCCCATATCCCGGCGGAACCGGTCCTTGTCCAACTTTTCGTGGGTTACGCTGTCCCAGAGCCGGCAAGTGTCGGGAGAAATCTCGTCCGCCAACAGGATGGTGCCGTCGTCTGTTTTGCCAAACTCCAGTTTGAAATCGATCAGGTCCACGTTCACCGTCTTGAAGAAATCCACCATTACCTGGTTGATCCGGAAGCTCATCTGGGCAATTTGCTCCAATTCCTCCTTGGTGGCAAGTTCCATGGCCAAAATATGATACTCGTTGATCATGGGATCTCCCAGGGCATCGTTTTTATAGCTGAATTCCAGCACCGGGGACTTCAAGGGAGTGCCCTCCGGCAAACCCAACCGCTTGGAAAGGCTGCCCGCCGCCACATTACGCACGATCACCTCCAAGGGGATGATGGTCACTTTCTTCACGGCGGTTTCCCGGTCGTTTAACTCTTCGATGAAATGGGTAGGGATACCCTGCTGTTCCAACAGCCGGAACATGAAATTGGACATCCGGTTGTTCACCACGCCCTTGCCCACAATCGTCCCTTTCTTCAGGCCATTGAAGGCGGTGGCGTCATCCTTGTAGGAAACAATATAAGTCTCGGGATCGCTGGTCCGATAGACCTTTTTGGCTTTTCCCTCGTAGATCAGTTCTTTTTTTTGCATGCGTCATGACCTCCGTCCACCATGCCAAACCTGATTCTTCCAGTGTCTATGTTCCCTTTTCCAAAGCTGTGGGAAAACCCGCTTTGCAGCAAGCAGTCCCATACGTTTCAATTTTAGTAAAAAGTCGCCCTATTGTCAATCTTTTCGCGAAAGATTTTCCCCCGGCCTCCCAATCCGGGATTTTTCCGGAAAACTTATAAAAAGAATTTTCCAAATTTTTTCTTGTCAAATCCAGCCTATTATGATAAGATAGCAATGTAATTTTGCAAGATTTTAAAATTCAACTTGCAGTATGGAGGGAAAATGTCTATGTCCTATGTCAGCGAACAGCTCGAGCTGCTGAAAAAGAAGAATCCCAACGAGCCCGAATTCATCCAGGCTGCCACCGAGGTTCTCACCTCTCTGGAGCCCGTCATTCAGGCCAATCCCCAGTATGAGGCCGCCGGTATCTTGGAGCGTATCACCGAGCCCGACCGCCAGATCATGTTCCGCGTGCCTTGGGTGGACGACAACGGCAAGGTGCAGGTAAACCGTGGCTTCCGGGTCCAGTTTAACTCCGCCATCGGGCCCTACAAGGGCGGCCTGCGTCTGCATCCCTCCGTCAACCTGGGCATCATCAAGTTCCTGGGCTTTGAGCAGATCTTTAAGAACAGCCTGACCGGCCTGCCCATCGGCGGCGGCAAGGGCGGTTCCGATTTCGATCCCAAGGGCAAATCCGACCGGGAGATCATGGCTTTCTGCCAGAGCTTCATGACCGAGCTCTTCCGGCACATCGGCCCTGACACCGACGTCCCTGCCGGCGATATCGGCACCGGCGCCCGGGAAATCGGCTATATGTTCGGCCAGTATAAGCGGATCCGCAACGCCTTCGAAGGCGTGCTCACCGGCAAGGGCCTGACCTATGGCGGCTCTTTGGCCCGTACCGAAGCCACCGGCTATGGCCTGCTGTATTTCACCAACGCCATGCTGAAGAAGAACGGCATCGACATTAAGGGCAAGACCGTGGTGATTTCCGGCGCCGGCAACGTGGCCATCTACGCTTGCGAGAAGGCACAGCAGATGGGTGCCAAGGTGGTCACCATGTCCGACTCCACCGGCTGGATCTACGATCCCGAAGGCATCAACCTGGATGCCATCAAGGAGATCAAGGAAGTCAAGCGTCAGCGCCTGACTGCCTACAAGGCATATCGTCCCGAGTCCGAGTATCACGAGGGCCGCGGCGTGTGGAGCATCAAGTGCGACATTGCTCTGCCCTGCGCCACTCAGAATGAACTGCTGGAAGAGGATGCCAAGATGCTGGTTTCCAACGGTGTTCTGGCTGTGGCCGAAGGCGCCAACATGCCCACCACCATCGAGGCCACCAAGATCCTCCAGGATGCCGGTGTTCTGTTTGCTCCTGGCAAGGCTGCCAACGCCGGCGGCGTAGCCACCTCCGCTCTGGAGATGACCCAGAACAGCGAGCGCCTTTCCTGGACCTTCGAAGAAGTGGACACCAAGCTGAAGGGCATCATGGAGAACATCTTCGCAAACGCCGATGCGGCCGCTGAGAAGTATGGCCATCCCAAGAACTATGTCATGGGCGCCAACATCGCCGGCTTCCTGAAAGTGGCCGACGCCATGCTGGCTCAGGGTGTAATCTGATCGCCAGAGGTACATCTTTAACAACATAAAATGAGAGCATTCGGGCCAAAAACCCGGGTGCTCTTTTTTACGTATGATTCAGGCCAGGTGTATTTTTCGTTGATTGCAATAGATTTTTTATCTATATAAATTTATTTTTAGAGGGATTGACAATCCTCCCACTCCAAGGTATGATAACAATTGGAACCATTTTACTTTTGGGAGGTTATTGTATGAAAGTCAACATCGGAACTTATTCCTTCGGGGGCATCGAAAGTTATCTGGGACTGGGACGCACCCTGCTGGAAAAGTTTCAAACCATCAAGTCTCTGGGATATGACGGCGTGGAACTGCTGCCTGTAGACCTGGACAACGATGTGGAAGACATCAAAAAGTGGGCAGAGGAAACTGGTCTGGAGATCGTCTCCATTCACGCCAAACCCACAGAGGAGATCGTCAAAAAAATGGCCGCTCTGGGCGGAAAAGCCGTTATCTGGGCCAGCACTGATTTCTGCAACAAAGAAGAGGCCATTGCCCTGGCCAAGGAACTGGATGAGATGGCTACCATGGCGGAACCTTACGGCATCAAGGTAGGCTACCACAATCACAGCAAGGAATTTTATGTAGATGAAGGCCTGCCCATTATGGAACATGTGCTGAACAACTCCAGCAAGTGCTTCATGCAGCTGGACTGCGGCTGGGCCATGAATGCCGGTACTTATCCCCCCTCCTTTATCCGGAAATACCGCAACCGGATTGTGGCCATCCATGTGAAAGAGAATTGCCGTGTTCAGGGACCTGGACCTAGGCCCGCTTCCGCCAAGGACGCCCCTGCCGGCGGCGCCAGTCCCTTTGCCAACGTGAAGGCGCTGCCCCTGGAAGAGCGCCAGAAAATGCTGGAACAATTCAATGCCCGTAACCAGAGCCCCGAAGGCAGAAAGCGGTTTGAGGTCCAGTGCAAGCTGGGCGCCCCTGAGTCCAACATCGATTGGCAGGAAATCAAGAACGCCCTGGACGAGCAGGACTTCGAGGCATTCTGGGTGGTAGAACGGGAAAACTTCTACACCGATCACGACCAGTGTCTGGCAGAGGACTGCGCTTGGCTCAAGGAAAACATTCACTAAAAACGCATCCCTGGAAGGGCCGCCGGAAGGCGGTCCTTTTTTTGCGGCAAGAAAAAACTTTTCTTTTTTTCCAGTCTGTGGTATCATATCTCAGTAACCAAAACGGCCCGGGTGGGAGGTACCGCCAGTACTCCCTTAGAGACGACCAGACAAGCCGGAAAACCTCCGGCGGCGATCTCCAAGCCGAAAACGGACATCCTCCCCGGGCAACATAGCCAATATAGATTCCCCGCATCTTTTTTGCCTGTGCCTGGCAGCGGGAAAGGCACCGAAAAACCACGGAGAAGGAACGGTGAAAGACCGCTCTCCCGGTTTTTCTCCGTTCCCTCTCAATGAAGAAGGGAAGAAATTTATTTTGGCAGATACAAAACATAACTCGGGCGCCCAAGGAAAACAGGGCGTTTGGGAAACCGTCAAGTCTTACAGCAGGCTCTACCTGGTAGACGCCATGAGCGCCATGGCCCAAGGCCTGTTCGCTTCTTTGCTCATTGGAACCATCATTTCCACCGTGGGTACTCAGCTGGGCATTCCGGTGCTCACCGAAATTGGCGACTTCGCCAAGTCTATGGCCGGTCCTGCCATGGCTGTTGCCATTGGTTTTGCTTTGAAAGCACCGCCTCTGGTGCTCTTTTCTCTGGCAGCAGTTGGCAGCGCAGCCAACACCCTGGGAGGAGACGGCGGTCCTTTGGCCGTATTGGTACTGGCCATCATCGCCGCGGAACTGGGCAAGCTGGTCAGCAAAAAGACCCCCATTGACATTCTGGTCACTCCTTTGGTGACCATTCTTTCCGGTTCTCTGCTGGCCTATGTGTTGGCCCCACCCATTGGCGGCGCCGCTTATGCAGTGGGACAGCTGATTATGTGGGCTACCAATCTCCAGCCCTTCCTGATGGGTATTTTTGTTTCCGTGTTGGTGGGCATCGCCTTGACCCTGCCCATCAGCAGCGCGGCTATCTGTGCTGCTTTGACGTTGACCGGTTTGGCCGGCGGCGCCGCTGTTGCAGGGTGCTGTGCTCAAATGGTTGGATTTGCCGTGATCAGCTTCCGGGAAAACAAATGGGGCGGCCTGGTGGCCCAAGGCTTGGGCACCTCTATGCTGCAAGTGCCCAACATCGTCAAGAATCCCCGAATCTGGATTGCTCCCACACTGGCTTCCGCCATTACCGGCCCCATGGCCACCTGCCTGTTCCATCTGGAAATGAACGGTGCGCCCATCTCCAGCGGCATGGGCACCTGCGGATTGGTAGGTCAGATCGGCGTGGTGGACGGTTGGGTAAACGATGTGGCCAACGGCTTGAAAGCAGCCATTACCCCCATGGACTGGATCGGTTTGATTCTCCTGTGCTTTGTGCTTCCTGCCTTGTTCTCCTGGATCATCAACCAGGGACTGCGGAAGCTGGGCTGGGTCAAAGACGGCGATATGAAACTGGATGTATAAAAGGTAATCTGTCCACGAAAAAGCTCTCCGGAAAAATCCGGAGAGCTTTTTTTCTCATGGCAGGTCCCCAATAGCTCAAGGCCCCTGTTCGGGAGGAACAGGGGCCTTGGGCGCCTTTGTGATATTATGAAAGGAATTCTTGTGATCTGTTTGTCGAAACAGTCTGCAGATGCCCTTATTCACCCACGGTGGAAAGATCCCACTCGCTGTAAATCTTGGGCACGTCGCTGATCAACCGCTTCGTATAAGCCGCCTTGGGATTGATGATTACTTCCTCCGCAGAACCGGACTCAACAAATTTACCATGTTCCATAATGTACACGGAGTCGGACACATAGTAAGCCAAGCCAATGTCGTGGGTGATGAAGATGATGGTCATGTTGATCTCATCCCGCAATTTCAGCAGCATGTCCAGAATCGTGGCGCGGGAGCAGGCGTCCACCATGGAGGTGGGCTCGTCCGCGATGAGGATCTTGGGCTTGAGCAGGAAAATACGGGCAATCATCAAACGCTGCATCTGGCCGCCAGAGAGCTCGAAGGGATATTTATTGGTCAACTCAGCGTACTTCAGGTTCACGAAGGAGCACGCTTCCGTCATCAATTCATCCTTCTTCTCCTTGGAGAAGTGTTTGCCGCCGGTCATGTTGATGCAGTCCAACAGCAGGTCGTCGATTTTATTGAACATATTGAAAGAGGAGAAAGGATCCTGGAACACGGCCTGGATATTCTTCCAATACTCTTTCCTTTTCTTTCCGGAGGAAATATCCCGAGGCTGGCCATTGAAAAGCAGATTGCCCTCGGTAATGTTGATCAACCCCAGAATCATCCGGGCAATGGTGGTCTTACCGGAGCCGGACTCGCCTACAATGGAGATAACCTCTCCTTCCCGGAAATCGAAATCCACATGGTCCACAGCTACAGTTCTCGTTTTGCCGTAACCAAACACCTTGGTGATTCCTTCGCCTTTAAGCACGGATTTCCCCAGATTAGCCATTTCGTCCGTACACCTCCTTCAGATAGTCCACGTCGTAAATGCAACGGTACATCCGCCCTGTCCCGAATTCTTTCTCGGGAACCTCGTACATCTTGCACTCCGGCTTCGCATACTTGCACCGAGGTGCGAAGCGGCAGCCAGCGGGAGGCCGCTTCAGGTTGGGGGGTGTGCCGGGAATTGCTTCCAGTTTCACGTCGCGAGTGCCCTCTTCCGGCACGATGATGGAGCCCATCAGACCCTTGGAATAGGGATGCACCGGGTCAAACACCATTTCTTTTGCCGTGCCTTTTTCCACAATCTGGCCGGCGTACATCACCATGATGTCATCGGTCACATTGTACAGCAGGGGCAGCTCGTGGGTGATGAAGATCATGGATTTGATAAAGCCCTTCTCCATCAGGTCACGCATCATTTTGATAACCATCTTCTGGCTGGTAACGTCCAGAGCGGAAGAGGGTTCGTCAGCGATCAGCACCTTGGGAGACAAAATGGTGGAAATGGCGATAACTGTACGCTGTTTCATACCGCCGGACAACTCCACCGCGTGCTTTTGCAGCACTTCCGGAGGCAAGCCCAGAATCCGGAACCGCTCTACAGCCATATCATAAATGTCCTTTTTGGACATGCTCTTGTCGTGAACGTGAATCACGTCCTCGATAAAGCGGATGATTTTCTGGGTAGGGTTCAGAGCGTTCATGGCTGCCTGCGGAATATAGGCAATCTCACTGCCCAAGATCTTTTTCCGAACCTCGTCCGGCTTCATGCCGGATATATTAACCCCATCGATAATAATGTCGCCGCTCATGTAATGCAGCGGGGCAAAGTAGTAACCCATCAAGCTCAGAGCCAGAGTGGATTTACCACAACCGGATTCACCGGCAATGCCCAGGGAACGGCCTTCCTCAATTTTCAGGGACACACCGTCCACCGCGTACACGTCTTCTTTAAAACGCGTTACGTATTTTGTTTTCAGTTTATTGACTTCAAGCATATATTTGGCCATAATCGCTTCTCCCTTCTCAGTCGTCTCGCAACTGCGGATTGAACACCTGGTCCAGACCGGTATTCATCAGGTTCAGCGAGAATGTGATCAGCGTGATCGAAAGCACCACGGGGATGAACGCCCACCAAGAATCACTCTGAATGGCAGCAAACTGCTGTGCCCAGTTCATCATGATGCCCAAGGTAGTTGTAGTCGCGGTAGAGGGCCCAAGACCCAACATGGAAAGCTGGGCTTCCGACAGGATGCCAGAAGAAATCTGCAGGATCATGGCCATCACTACATAGGACGCCACATAAGGAAGAATATCCTGAACAATAATCCGAGGCATGCCATGTCCGGAAAGCTTGGACAGATTCACGTGATCTCTGTTCCGCAGGGACAACACCTGGGAACGTACCGAACGGGCCGTCCAAGGCCAGGCCGTTAGGCCGATGATAACGGATACAACGGTAGCTCCACGGGCAGATTCGCTAATGGAGTTGGAAATCAGAACCAAGATAACAAAGCTGGGAATAACCGTGAAAATATTGGTCAGGAAGGTCAATGCGTTATCAACCCAGCCCCCTACGAAGCCAGCCACCAGACCGATCGTCAAACCAATCAGTGTGGCGATCACACCGGCTACCAAACCGATCCGCAGAGAGACCTGGATGGAAGAGGTCAGTTTGGTCATCACGTCGGCGCCGAAGTTATCGGTGCCCAGAGGGAAAGTATAAGTATTTGCCACGGAGCCAGTGTATACAAACTGGTCGCCGGCAATCGTCTTGGTTTCTTCCAGTTCACCTTCCTCATTTTCAGAGGCAAGAATGATTTCATCACTGCTCATAGCAGCCTTGATCTGTTTGTCCAGACGGACATAAGCCTGCTTGTCAGAAGTACGCAACCCTTTCTGATCTGCTCCGGAATCGTAATTTTCATTCCAGAGAGCCAGAAAAGCTTCGGTATCGCTGGTGTCGATTTCACTCTCGGAAACTCCACCATACTTGACAAGCCATTCCACCATATCCGCTTTCTGGTCTTCGCTCAATATACTGTCGAGACGTCCAGCGCTGGTATCCACATTCAGAGTGACGCCTTCCTGGTTGGTGGCATCCACGATATTAACATAAGTGCCAGGCGCTTCATAACCCGTAGCCACATATTCTAGCGGCTCAAACACGGAAATCAGCGGGTAAACGAAGGCCGTGATCAGCAGCAGTACAAATATGACAAAGCCCACCACAAATTTTGGATTGGTGAACGCTTGTTTTATCTGTTGCACCATAGATGGTTACCTCCTATTCTTAAGTTCTTTGCCCACCGATCAAGATTCCATCTGAGTAGCCTTGACACGAGGATCCACAATGCCGTAAAGAATTTCAACCACCAAGTTTGCAATCAGCACCATGATGGTGATCAGCAAAGTACATCCAGAGAGCAGAGGATAATCCCGGGCGCCAATGGCCTGGAACATGGTCTGACCAATGCCCGGATAGCTGTAAACGATCTCAGCCACCAGGTTGCCGCCGATGGAAGTACCAAAGGACAAAGCCAAACCAGTAATCTGGGGCAGCATGGCGTTGCGGAACACATACATGATGATCTTGCTGTCCCGGATGCCCAGGAAACGGCTATACTTTACATAGTCCGCATTCAGCTCATAAATCGCCATGGAGCGCATGCCGATAGCCTGTCCACCGATAGCAATCAAAACCATAGTCCAGAAGGGCATCTGGTAATGCTGAATGACGGAAGCCACAAACTCCGGCGTAAACGCAGGAATCAAGTCATAGGCGAAACCACCGCCTGAAGGTGCAACACCCAACTTCGAATGGAAAATGTAGATCAACAGGAAAGCCAAACCAAAGGAAGGCATGTTACTGATGAACATAAAAATTGGCAAAATGGCCTTGTCTACGCCTTTTCGGATGTAAGCCGCAATGGCGCCCAAAGTATTGCCCAAGAACCAGCCAACTGCAATAGCGGGAAGCTGCAACGCCAGCGTCCAGCCAATGGAGCCGCCCAACACGTCGGTAACAGTGCGGGGATATTTGGAAAGAGAAGTACCCATATTGCCCTGGAGCAAGTTGCCCACATAGATGAAGAACTGCTCAGGAAGGGACTTGTCAAGACCGAACTCCTTCGTATACTGTTCCACCGTCCTCGCATAAGCCGACGGGTCTGTGGAAGAACCAACGGCAGTAGCTGCCAGCTGTGCCACAGGATCACCTGGCATCAAACGGGGAAGCAGAAAGTTTAAGAATACGGCAACAACCAAGGTAACCAGGTACCATATGATTCGTTTGCCATAATACTTAGCAAAGCCTTTCAAAACCATCACCTCATCATCATTTTGATACAGAAAAGGCGGCGGAAGAGGAAGTATTTACTGCCACTATCCGCCGCGCTTCTCAATTACTCAGCGATTTCAAATTTTGGAAACCCTATTTTGAAATAGTGCTTTGAATACTGTATCAAGGTATAAGAAACAAAAGATTAAGTTTTTATTTATTCCTCAACCAATTCCAGCTCATACAGGGCAGCAATGCCGTAACCTGCACAGCAGTACATGGGAGGAATGTTCTTTTCATTTCCTTCCTCGGGATAATTCGTCCAAACAGTCTCATTGACCTCGTGGAAATACTGAGGACGATACATCAGAGACACAGCGGGAACTTCCTGCAGATAGATGAGGTTCAGTTTCTCATACAGGTCCAGAGCCTCTTCGTCAGAAGCAGTGGGAATAGCATTGAGGATCTCATCCACTTCGGGGTTGTAATAACGGCCATAGTTGAAAGCAGCAGTTTCGGGGAATTCGCCGCCGAAGCCATACATGGTCTGATAGGCACGCTTCCAAGAACCGGAGGGAGAGGTACCCTGATAAGAACCCATGCAGATGTCAAAATTACCAGTCTGATAGTTAGAGGTGAAGGTTGCCACTTCCACAAAATCGGTTTCCATCTGGATCCCAATATCAGCGCCGCAAGCGGAGACGATGGTCAAAGCAGCCTGCCAGTCAGAGTAGGAGTTGGGGCACTGGCACTTGAAGGACAGGTTGTTGCCAGCGGGATACTCACGGATGCCGTCGCCGTCTGTATCGACGATACCGGCATCATCCAGAACCTTGTTGGCGCCTTCGATATCCTTTCCAGGATACTGATAGGGCTCCAAAACAGAAGGATCCTTAATCAATGCCTGCTCAGCATCGGTGGGGTTGAACAAAGAACGAGGAACGTCTGCGAAAGTGGGAGACTGGCCGGTCATAGCAGACTCAACGATCTGATCGTAGTCAATAGCCATAGCAATAGCGGTACGAACTGCGACCTGGTCCAGGCCTTCCTTCGTGGTGTTGAAGATAGCGCTGGCCATGTTCAGAGGCAGCTGATAGGGAGGCTCGGTATTCCAAGTGGAGATGGGCAGACCCTTCTCTTCCCACATCAGGTTGATGTCAGCGCAGTACTGCTGGTTGGCATCGATTTCGCCTGCTTCGAAGGCACGCTGAGAAGCAGCATTGTCCTTGTAAATGTTGTGAGCAAGATACTTCGGCACAGGCAGTGCGCCCCACATGGACTCATCCTGGCCCCAGTAGTTGTCATCGCGGGTGCAAACCCACTTCTGCTCGGAATCATACAGGGTGGGAGTGTAGGGGCCGGAGGTGGGAGCGTCCCAGAAGGTGGCGTTCTTCATCTCGGTGGCATCCTCGCCCACAGCAGCCCACTGCTCGTCCAGATAGGCTTCCTGCATTACATAAACGGAGACCACATAGTCTTCCACCTGCAGGGGGTTCAGCGTCTCTGCATTCAGAGTGATCTGGACAGTGGAGTCATCCGTAGCAGTGATATCACTGATGTACTGACCATAGTTGTTATACTGCAGGCTCTCAGTCAAAACATGATATTTCCAAGTGGCAGCTACGTCATTTGCAGTAACGGGGGTGCCGTCATTCCAAGCAGCAGCAGCCTTGATCTTGAAGGTCATCACGCTCTGGTCATCGTTCCAAGTGAACTCGCCGTCAGCCAGCAGCGGGACACATTCACCGGTGATGGGGTTCCACATGTAAGGAGCTTCCCAAATGAACATATCAGCCACGGAGTTCTGGGCTACACCGGTAAAGTTGGGGGTGGGAGACAGAGGGTTGTTGTTGGTGGGTTTACTCCACTGACGGCCGCCAATGTACAGAGTCTCATTTCGAGGAGTCTCCAGAGCATCCGAGCCGGTGTCGGTGGTTTCCACATCCGAGGTATCACTCGTATCGTCCGTCGTTTCGGACTCAGGAGTGCTGGTATCGGTGGTGGAGCTGGTGTCCGTGGTAGCTGAAGAGCTCTCATTTCCGCCGCCACCGCAGGCTGCCATAGATACAACCAGCGCGAGGACAAGCAGAACAGCAGTCAGCTTGCGCCATTTTTTCATAACGTACATCCTCCTTAAAAGTGCGGCCCTTGCCGCCATAATTAATCCGGGAACCTAATGTTTTGTGCTTTATGTGCAAAACTATTTCGATCCGATTCCCTCTTATGTTATGAATAATAGCACCGTGTTCACAGAATTGCAATACTTTTTTAAATAAAATGTTCAAATTTAATGGTTACAAATATGTTACAAAAAGTAGGAATTTCTGCAATTTACACACATTTTTTCCCGAAATATGGGGAATTACGGAGTGAATCTCTATGTTTTTCCCCCAGAGTGAAGTGTTTTCCATAAAGATTTGCATTTTTGTACATTTTTGATAAAAATATAACAAGCTGTAGGGATTTCTCATTTTCTTGCCCCCTTCTGAATTCCCCAAACATATCCAAAAAGGGCAATAAAAAACGCCCCGCAGGGCGCTTGTCACTTGTGATATTTGGTGTTTCCCAGAATTTGAAATCCCCGGTAAAGCTGCTCGTAGAGCATGACCCGGGCCAGCTGATGAGGAAATGTCATGGGAGAAAAAGAAATCCCTTGTCCGGCTTCTTTCACTGCCGGGGACAGCCCATAGGAACTGCCGATCACGAAACTCACAGATCCCGGTGACTGCATGGCTTTTGCCAACCGTTGGGCCAGCTCCGGCGAGGAAAACTGTTTTCCCTCAACGCAAAGAGGATAAACCGTACCGGACAAGTTTCGGAGAATCTGTTCCCCTTCCTTTTCCAAGGCGGCGGAAATTTCCCCGGGAGTGGGGGTATTGGAAAGCCGGGCTTCCGGCAATTCGATCAGTTCCCAACGGCAGAGGGGCTTCAGACGTTTCTCATATTCTGCCACGGCCTGGCGCCAGTAGCTTTCTTTCAGCTTTCCCACACAGATCAACTTTACTCCCAACATGGCAAGCCGTCTCCCTTTCCACTAGAAGAGGATGGTTTCCCCTCCTTCATTTTCCGGCCGGGCCACTCCCAACCAGTAATCTACGTTTTCCCGAAATCCCGCCTGCTCCAAAGAGGCACAAGCCGCCTCCCGAGCAAGAGCAGGCGTGTTGTTTTCCCGGCTCAAATGAGCCAGCAGAAACCGCTTTGTCCCATTCCGTGCCAACTCCGGCAGGAACCCCGCACAGTCTCCATTGGAAAGGTGACCCCGTCCCGACAAAATCCGCCGCTTCAAGTAGGCAGGATATCCGCCATTTCGCAGCATTTCCTTGTCGTGGTTGGATTCCACCACCACAAATTCTGCTCCCATCAGGTGCTCCTTGACGCAATCCGTCACCACACCTAAATCCGTTGCCAAGGCGAATTCCCTTCCATCTTCGGTGCGGATTCGAAATCCCAAAGATTGGGCGCTGTCATGAGGGGTGGGAAATGGGGTAATTTCCATTCCCGCCAGGTGGAAGCTGTCCTCCAGGACCCAGCTTTCCACCCCTTCCAGGGAAGACTGCATGGCCAACAGGGTTCCCTGAGAAGCAAACACCGGAATCCCGTATTTTTTTGCAAACACCCGCACCCCCGCAATGTGGTCGCTGTGCTCGTGGGTGATCAGGATCCCCTGAATGGCAGAGGGATCTATCCCACAATGTTCCAGCATTTTCCCCAGCTGACGGGCACTGCGTCCCGCGTCCAACAACAGCCCCGCACTCCGAGAGCCTATGTAATAGCTGTTACCCGAACTTCCGCTGAACAGCGGACAAAGCCTTGCCACGATTCTTCCACCCTCCTTGCACGAAAAAAGAGCTGCCGCAAAAACTGCCGCAGCTCCTGGCGTTTCTCAGTGATTGTGCCAATGCCGTTAGCCAATTTTATCCATGGCCGGCTCAGGCTCCTTGCGGCGGTAAATATCCGCTCCCAAGTCTACCAATTTCTCCACGATATTTTCATATCCCCGTTCGATATACTGTACATCTTCCAACACCGTGGTGCCTTCCGCAACCAATCCGGCAATTACCATGGCAGCACCGGCGCGCAGGTCCAGAGCCCGCACCGGAGCACCTTTCAGATGGTCCACCCCTTCGATGATGGCCACCTTGCCGTCTACCGTGATCTGGGCGCCCATGCGCCGCAGCTCGTCCACATACTTAAAGCGGTTGCTTTCCCATACACTTTCGTTGACCATACTGGTTCCCCGGGCAATGGATAGCAGAGCCGTGATTTGAGGCTGCATGTCCGTGGGGAAGCCGGGATGGGGCATAGTCTTCACGTTACATTTACGCAGGGGCTTGTCACACACCACATGGACGGTGTCGTCCCCTTCCTCTACGGTGACACCCATCTCCACCAGCTTAGCAGAAATGGATTCCAAATGCTTGGGTGTCACATTTTTTACCAGCACATCTCCACCGGTAGCCGCAGCTGCCACCATATAGGTGCCCGCTTCGATCTGATCCGGAATGATGGAATAGGTGGCACCCCGGAGTTTCTGGACTCCGTGAATCTTAATGGTGTCCGTACCGGCCCCTCGGATATCCGCACCCATGGTGTTCAAAAAGTTGGCCAGGTCCACGATATGGGGTTCCCGGGCAGCGTTTTCGATCACTGTCAGGCCTCTGGCCTTTACAGCCGCCAACATGATGTTGATGGTGGCTCCCACGGTGACCACGTCCATATAGATGTGGGCTCCATGAAGGCCCTGAGGGGCGGAGACGGCAATCATGCCGTTATCCAAGCTGTACTCGCAGCCCAAAGCTGCAAAGCCCTTTAAGTGCTGGTCAATGGGGCGCACGCCGAAATTGCATCCGCCGGGCAGAGGAACCACCGCATTGTGGCACCGACCCAACAGGGCACCCAAAAAATAATAGGAGGCGCGGATCCGCCGGGCAATGTCGGCCGACACTGTATCCGTCGTCACAGGACGGGGATCCACTTCCACAGTGTGCCGGTCCGGATAGTGGACCAGAGCACCCATGCTCTCCAAAATATAGGTCAACGTTTTTACATCCGAAATATCCGGAAGATTTTCAATGCGGCAAGGAGAATCTGCCAAAATCGCCGCAGGGATAATGGCCACCGCCGCGTTTTTGGCTCCGCTGATATTCACTTCACCCGTTAGCCGGGCGCCGCCTTTAATCACATATTTTTCCAAAAGCTACACTTCCTAACGACTTCTAAAAGAGCAAGTCAGTCTATAGGACTGGAGTTCTCAAACCTAGTATTTGACTGATGATTATAATAATACATGCCAGGGCAAAAGTCAATATCAGGGAAAGGTTCCCGACTCTTTGCCTCAAAACAAAGGATATTTTCTCTAAAAGCTGGTACATTCGACCTGATTGGTTGTTCTCCGTTGGGGCGGTTTCTTTCTAAATCAAACAGAAAAACCTTTGTTCCAACGGTTCTTGCCTTTCCGAAAGGGGAACCTGGTTTTTCCATATTGAAAAAATCCAGACCTTTTTCCCTCTGGGCGCCCTTAGAAATTTAGCCCCGTTTCCGGGGCCAAATTGTAAAAAATGCCTACTATTTTCCGGTCAACTCTTCTTCCCGAAAATCACGGGCTTTTCCTCTCCCCGGCGCAACCGGCCAATATTGCTCTTGTGTTTGATCACCACGGTCAAACCCACAAACAGGGACGCCGCCGTGGCAAACAGCAGATAGGCCAGGGAATGGTTTCCGTGGACGGGCAGAGGACTTCCGGAATACTCCACCAGCAACAGGAACAAGAAGGTGTACACGGGATATCCCACCGCACAGCACACAGAAGCCAGGGACACAATCCGCTTCCAGGCAAACACCACCGCGAAAGTGAGCAGCACCAGCAGGAATACCCGCCAGTCGGTGAGGGCGATCATGGCGGCGGAGGTAACCACACCCTTTCCTCCCCGGAGACCGTAATAGGCCGGGAAAATGTGTCCCAGCACACAGGCCACCCCTGCCACATACTTGGCCACATCGTAAAGCTCTCCAGGTTCGATTCCCGCTCCCCCGGTGATCAAGGCCACAAAAACCTGGGAAAGGAGCACCGCGACCACACATTTGAGAAAATCTCCCAAAAAGGTCAAAGCCGCCGCTTTTTTGCCCACGGTGCGCAGCACGTTGGTCATGCCCGCATTGCCGCTGCCAAAGGCACGAATATCCTCCTTATCCTTGAAAAACCAGGTCAGGATAATGGACCAGTTGATGCTTCCCAACAGATATCCCGCCACAGCCGTCAGCGCAAGTGTGATAATCTCATATCCCATGATTCAGACCGCCTTTCCTGTTTGTGTGGTATTTTGTCCTCCTCAGTCCTTGTCCCCCCGCTCCCGGACAATCATCCGAATGGGGGTGCCTTCCAAACCAAAGGTCTCCCGAATCCGGTTTTCCAGATAGCGTTGATAGGAAAAGTGGAACAATTCGTGATCATTGACAAAACAGATGAACGTAGGGGGCTTAGTAGAAGCCTGGGTCATATAGTAGATTTTCAAACGTTTTCCTTTATCCGTAGGGGGCTGCACCCGGGCAGTGGCTTGAGCCAAAATGTCGTTGAGCATGCCGGTGGTCACCCGCATGGCGTTGGAGGAGGCCACATGCTTGATCAGATCAAACATCCGATCCAGCCGCTGGCCCGTCTTGGCGGAGATAAACAGAATGGGAGCGTAGGACATAAAGGAAAAATCCTGCTCCAGCTTTTGCCGCATCTCCTGCATGGTCTTGCCGTCCTTTTCCACGGCATCCCATTTGTTGACACAGATGACGCAGCCCTTTCCTGCTTCGTGGGCGATGCCTGCCACCTTGGAATCCTGCTCGGTAAATCCCACCTGGGCATCGATGAGGATCAGGCACACGTCAGCACGCTCCACGGCCATTTCCGCCCGCAGGTTGCTGTAGTGCTCGATGGCGTCCTCCACCTTGCTTTTCCGGCGCAGTCCAGCCGTGTCGATGAAGGTAAAGGTGCCGTGCTCGTTCTGGATGGTGGTGTCCACCGCATCCCGGGTGGTGCCGGCAATATCGGAAACGATGCACCGGTTTTCTCCGGCCACCTTGTTCACCAAGGAGGACTTGCCCACGTTGGGCTTACCGATCACCGCTACCTTGATGATCTCGCCTTCCTCTTCCTCCTCCTGCTCTTCCGGCAGGGATTCGCAGATCCGGTCCAGCAGGTCTCCCGTTCCGTGACCGTGAACAGAGGAAACCATTACGGGATCCCCCAATCCCAGGTTGTAGAACTCGTAAAATTCCGGTGGAGGTGCTCCCACCTGGTCGCATTTGTTGACGCACAGCACCACCGGCAGCCCGCTTTTCAGCAGAATACTGGCCACATCCGCATCGGTGGCGGTGACCCCGGTGCGAATATCCGTCACAAAGATGATGGCGCTGGCGGAGTCGATGGCGATCTGGGCCTGCTCCCGCATCTGGGTCAGGATCCCATCCTTGGAGGCGGG
>UQQZ01000024.1 GCA_900543305.1 uncultured Oscillospiraceae bacterium | reverse complement strand
CGGT
The DNA here is from genome assembly GCA_900543305.1 of uncultured Oscillospiraceae bacterium. GTDB lineage: Bacteria > Bacillota > Clostridia > Oscillospirales > Acutalibacteraceae > Acutalibacter. Next base: position 34,711 of record UQQZ01000024.1, on the reverse strand, counting down.
ACCATCTGCGCCGGACGATACTTCCGCAGCCGAAGCCGGAATAGCCACTACACTGAACACCATCACCAGGGCGAGGACGAGCGTGAGAATTCGTCTTGTCTTTTTAATCGTACTTGCCTCCTTACTTAATAATATTGTGTGTTAATCTAAAAGCACTGCGCACTGCTTCTAGCACCTAACCACAGTCTCTGTTTGTCCTTAACATAACAGGCATCACTAAGTATATCTTTCTATGGCTTCCTCAATCTCTTCTGGGGTGATCTCCCGGGGCTCATGGTTTACAAACTCCGTTCCATACCAGGTGGTATAGCCATCCCAGGTGTAGGAATCGGGATCGTACCCAGAGTTATATCCCTCTTTGGTCGCCCTTACGCTAAATTGATAGGGACCTATGTACAGGCCGATATCCGGACGTTGGCCGAGTTTCCAATTATGGTCACCATCGGCTTCCTCTTCATAGAGTTCAAACAGATCTTGAATAAAGCCCTCATCACAGACAATGGGCTGCAGGATGCTGAGAACCGTATAAGCAAATTCTTCATCCACCAGAACATTGATTGCGCTAATGTCAACCCCCCAGTCATATCGGTAATTGCAGTATACTTTGGCACGGGGATATTCTTTCAGAACACTTTCTTTAAACTCCCGCATTTGCGGCAAATCAAGTGGGCGGTAAGATGTACAGCCCGATAGAGTTGCCAGCAGCAAGAAAGCTGATAGGACATACTTGATGTATATGGAAAATGGTTTTTTTGTCAAAGCCAATCCCCCGCCTCCAAACAAGATTCAATAGAAATAGGCAAACCCGCCTTTCAACACACAGCGCTTGACATATTGGCATAATACGTATCCCAATCTATACTACTACGGTTTCCCATGGTTGAAATTGCGATCCATCGGTTATCATCTGACCCCTGGTAGTACTTGGTTATAGTAACCCAATGTCATGGTTCTTCTCCTGTTTTCGCCAAATTCAGTGAACCCACCGGTTTGTCATCTCTAAGACCACTCTTTATAAAATTGGCACACGTCCCCTTTGAAGCAGTTGTTTGTAGTTTACTAGAGGAAAATGAAACGCCCATATAATCTGCATATTCGATCACATCAAGCTGAATATACTAAATGGAAAAGCTCTCACTTTACCACTCCAAACTGAAAGTTGACCCCAAAGAAGTTTCCTTTGAAGCGTCTTCCATGTCACTATAGGAGATCGCATTTTTAGAATTTTCACTATGTATTTGAACGCATACAATGGCAAGGGCAGAAAACACGCAGATTACAAGCACAATCACCACGGAAATAATAATAACACGTCTATTCCTCGCATATTTACCCAAGGAAGATTGTGCCTTCTCCTTGTCAGACACAGAGGCTGCATTCTCCTCTTTCTGAACGAAGTTTTCCTCATGTCCATTATTACCTTTTTGCTCTTGCGTAACGAAAGAATCTTCTTTCCCATCTACGAAATAGTCCAACGGGACTCCATACAAATGGCTTAATCGTCTTAAATTGTCCATAGAAGGTAATGCGGTGCCACGTTCCCAGCGTGATACCGTCTGCCGGGTTACCTGCAACTCCCTTGCCAACTGGTCTTGTGTGACCCCTTTCTTTTTCCTGGCTCCAATCATTTTCTCCTGCAAGTTCATATTCTTCCCTGCCTCCTACTGTACATGAAAACAGCTTAAAAATAAAGCATATTTCGCTTTACATCTGGGGGTATTTTGCTTTACATACTGAAAACCAAAAGGATTTTCGATCCGCTGACTCACTTTATCAAAAAAAGCTTAGGCTCGGTTCTCTATCTGCAGAGGATGAAGGACTTCCGTTCACGGTTTGTTTGAATCACATTTTGCAGTAAATCCCGCACCACACAATTGAAATCCGGATTTTCTGAACATATGACTGACATTACCTAAATCAGAACGCCCAGCAGCAAAAAACGGCTCTTTTTTTATTTTACAATAAAACTCGACCTTTTCCAATTGCTTTCCATTCGTGCATTACATCATTCATTTTAAAATAGCTACCTTCCCCTATGCGGAAGGCAGTCTCATTTGTTTGAGCACTTCCATAGTAACGCTTTTCTAAAGGCCGCCTTGCAGGATTTTAGTCAGTGTACAAGGCGGGGAATGGGCATTGGGAATTGGCCAGTATTTTTTTGTTTGGGGCGGTATTTGACCCATTTTGGTTTGGCCAGAATTAGGGTTAATTTTTCCCCCCATTACTCAATCGGTATCTCCGCTTGCAAAACACCTGGGCACCGTGCTAGAATGAAAGTTGAATAAACCAAATCGGGAGGAATACTCAATGGAAATGGAACGCATTGATCGGGTGCTTCAGGCTATGAAAGCCAAGGGCCTGACCCAGATGATCGTCTGCGACCCCCAGAGCATCGACTATTTGACAGGGGTGTATGTGGAACCTTTTGAACGGTTGTTCGCACTTTACTTGCGCACTGACGGTCAGCACGTTTTCTTCCTCAACAAACTTTTCACCGTGCCAAAAACTCCCATTGCGGAAGTCTGGTTCACCGACACTGACGATTCCATCGACCTGATTGCCCAACACATCCAGGCCGGCAAGCCTTTGGGCATCGACAAAGAATGGACAGCTGTGTTTCTGCTGCCTTGGATGGAGCGGCTGCCCGACACTCCCTGCCAGTTGGCAAGTGACTGCGTTGACAGCGTACGGGCTTGCAAGGACCCGGTTGAACAAGAGCTCATGCGGATGAATTCCCGCTTGAACGATGAAGCCATGAACCGTGCAGTTGCTTACATCCGGGAGGGCATGACCGAGCGGCAGGTAGCCGAATACTTGGTTGCTCAGTACAAAGATCTGGGCTGCGACGGGCAGTCCTTCTCCCCTATTGTTTCTTTTGGCGCCAACGCTGCCGATCCCCATCACATGCCGGACGACACTGTCCTGCAGGCCGGCGACTGCATTGTATTGGATATCGGCGGCCGTAAGGAAGGTTATTGCTCCGATATGACCCGCACCTATTTCTGCAAGGAAGTCTCCGACAAGCATGCCACCATCCACGATCTGGTGCGCCGGGCAAACGAAGCCGCCGAGGCTCTGGTCCGTCCAGGAGTACCCCTGTGCCAGTTGGACAAGGCCGCTCGGGATTTGATCGCCCAGGCAGGCTACGGTGCGTATTTTACCCACCGGTTGGGGCACTTTATCGGCCGTACCGATCATGAGCAGGGGGATGTGAGCAGCGCAAACTCTGCACTGGCTCAGGAAGGCATGGTGTTCTCTATTGAGCCTGGTGTTTACCTGCCTGGAGAGATGGGTGTCCGGGTGGAGGACTTAGTGCTGGTTACCGCCGATGGTTGCGAAGTGCTCAACCATGTGGATAAGCACTGCCAGACAATCGGCTGACCTTCTTCCATACAAACAGAACCGGGATGAAAGCTACTCAACCAACGGCTTTCCACCCGGTTTTCTTTATACAAGAAGGGAAGCGCTTTTTAAAGCGTCTCCCTTTTCCGTTTAGATCCCCTATTCCGTCCTAAGCTCTAGGGTCAGACTTTCTTCCCTGTTTATTTCAGAAAGGGATTTGACAGGTATCTTTTGCCACAGGATTTTCCAAAAGGAAATCCTGGGTTTCATAAAGGAACTTGTCCATGCTATTTTCATCAGTCTGGTGTAATTGCCACCTTGATTACTCCATCCAACCTTTTTTCAAAAATCTCATAGCCCTCTTCGATCTTTGATAAGGGGAATTGATGGGTGATCAGAGGGGTTGTATCGATCTTCCCCTGTTCAATCAGGGAAAGGATTTCCGCGCAATCACAACCATCTACCCCTCCGGTTTTGAAAATCAAGTTTTTACCGTACATCTGGGGTAAAGGCAACACCTGGTCTTCCTCATAAAGAGCTACTACTGTCACAATTCCGTTGGGACGGGCACACTTCCATGCAAGCGTAAAAGTATCTGGGGCCCCTGCCACCTCTAAGACCACATCCGCTCCACCGTGGTCAGAGGTTTGTTCCACAAACTGCACGCAATCCTCCGGCCCACAAAGTAGAACCTGAGGGTAATGTTCTCGGACAAATTGCCGCCTCGTCTCATCCTTTTCGCATACGATGATTCTTCGTGGTTTTTTTAGCATCACGCAAAGCAAGGTGCAGATACCTGTGGGGCCCGCTCCGATGATCAGAACAGTGTCTTCTGGACCAATTTCAGAAATGCGGGCTGCCCAAAAGCCCGTAGCTAAGATGTCTCCCACAAACAACGCCTGCTCGTCCGTAACGCTGTCCGGAATCCGATTTAATCCTTGCTCTGCATAGGGAACCCGAACGTACTCTGCCTGGCCGCCATCGATGCGGCATCCCAAGGCCCAACCTCCGTTTTTGTCGGTACAATTGTTCACATAGCCGTGCTTGCAGAAAAAACACTCGCCACAGAAAGTCTCTACATTCACCGTCACCCTATCCCCTGGACATACGGACTTGACATCACTGCCAACCTGCTCCACAACGCCCACCATCTCATGACCTACGGTGATTCCGGGAACAGCACGGGGAACACTGCCATGTTTAATATGCAGATCGCTGGTGCAGATAGAACTCATGGTAACCCGTACAATGGCGTCCCGGGAACTTTGCAGAGATGGCTTTGGTTTTTCAATCAAAGCAAATTTTCCATGTTCCAAATAGGTTAAGGCTTTCATCTGATTCTCCATTTCCTTTCTTTGACTGCTTCCTAGACTTCTTTTTATAAAATTAACCAGTTGGGTTACGTCTCCACCCATCAGTCCATCCCGCTAGCGTTCCACTTCATTATACGCGGCTCTCTCCAACAGCGCAATGGAACTTATCGTTTCCTCATTCCTTTGTTTTCCCTTTTTATTATTAAAAAGGAAAAGCCGCCCCTTGCCAGATTGCAAAGGACGGCTTTCAAAAGAAGAACTACACGGGTAGTACCACTCTGTTTCCCCATTGGCCTCCTATATAGAAAGTCAAGCCGCTTCCAGACACTCCAACAGGTTCATGAGCAGAGAAACCCCTTCTGCGCGGGACAAGGTTCTCTGAGGCCGAATGGAACCATCCTCGTAACCTTGCATCAGTCCCAGTTCCTGTGCCTGAGCCAAAGTCTGCCAGGCGTAGTCACTAATCTTGTCGTTGTCAGTAAAATAGGGCTCCTGTGCATCGGAAACAATGCCCTTGCTTTCCAGATACTGTACCATCATGGTGGCAGCCTGTTCTCGAGTGACGTTTTGCATAGGGGCAAATTCGGTCTCAGAAATTCCATGGACAACCCCACTGTCATAGGCCCAATTTACGGCATCGGCATACCAGGAATTGGAACTTACATCCTCAAAAGGAGCCGTCGACTGGGAACCGTCAGCGCCTTCCACCCGATAGAGCAAGGTGGCAAACATAGCCCGGTTCATGGTGCCTCCAGGTTCAAAAAATGCCTCGGACATGCCGGTTACCAATTCCATTTGTGTTGCCTGAAGCACGTCATCCAAATACCACGCATTGGCCGGAATGTCAATAAATGTATCTCCTTCAAAAAGGGCGCACAAAGTGGTATCGCCTTTGGGAACCAAAATGTAAGTGGGCTCGTAGCTAAGCAGCGTTCCATTGGAAGAGTACCAGCCTACTACCGGAAGATCTCCAGCCGATGTCAACGTGGTCTCCTCTCCCCATACACATGCTCCAGCTCCCTGTATCTTGCCAGAACGGGAGGTTACTACTTCCACGTTGGCAATTCGCACCCGAGGGTCAGTCACCGGAAGCATACTGGCATCCCGTTTGGCATTTGCACCGGTTTCTTGGGTATATCTCCAAGCTGCATCCATGGAAATGCCAAAGTGGTCATACATGATCCTGCCGTAGATACCCTTAGAACGCCAATCCTGTTGGCCGTCAAAAATGTAGTTTTTGCCGCCCAATTTCAATTCCGTCCACCCGTGGTGACCGGTCCAGGTCCCGATTCGGAGAATTCCTGTGTGAACATAACTTTCGATGCCCACATATCGCGCCATCACCGCAAAGAGGATTCCCCAATCGTAGCAAACGCCTGTACGGGCTGTGAGCATGTGGTATGCACGGTCAATCATATCCCGCGGATACGCCTGAGGCAATCCCGTCTCATAGGTGAGGGGATATGTCAGTGTGAAGCAATCATATGCCGGAGCGTAGTCCTGGGAATATCCGTTCCAGCTGTAATCGATATTGTTCACCGTCCACTCGTACAGACCCTTGAGAGTTGTATATGTATCTTTGCCTTCATAAGGAGCTACCAGTTTTTCCAACAGCTGATCCAACTCCACATACCCCGTTTTCTGGGGATAAAGTGGCTCAGCGTTCATCAGCTTTCGCACCTGATCCAGGCTCATGGCGTCCCCTGCCGCACTGGCAGGACTCAGGGGAATCACCATCAGGCACACCAGCAGCGCCAATACCGTGCAAGTTACCTTGCTCCACCGCTTCTTCATACAGTCCCCTCCTCAGAAAAGTGCAAAAATATTCTGCCATAAGGATACTGTATTATAGGTATAATTGTCAATACATTTATGAAAGCTCTCGCTTCAACGAATAAAGTTTGTACGTTGAGCCGGTTCCCGTTGAGGCAACCCCAGCTGCTCTTTTCCCAGTTGGATGGACTTCATCAGGAAAGACATGTTCCGAGCCAGGGTACGCATGGTTTGCATACCTTCCGCATCCTCGGAAGCCTCCCCTTTTTCTCTGCCATAAACCGCATTCCAATACTGACTCGTGGCAATGGGCATACCGGAGATGGCAAAATATTTGTTCAGTTCATCATAGGTGGCGGAAACGCCTCCACGCCGGGCAACAGCCACCGCAGCCCCCACCTTCATGGTTTTGTCAAAAGGAGTGCTGTAAAACAGACGATCTATAAAAGAAATCAAAGTACCATTGGCGGAAGCGTAGTACACCGGGCTGGCAATTACCAAACCATCTGCCGCTTCGAATTTAGGCGCCGTTTCATTGACTAAATCGTCAAACACACATTTGCCATTTTTGGCACAGGTATTGCAGGCGATACATCCCCGAAGGTCTTGGTTGCCCACCTGCACAGTCTCCACCTGAATTCCCTCTTCTTGGAAAATTTTCTCCATCTCCTGTAAGGCGATCGATGTATTTCCGTTTTTTCTAGGGCTTCCATTGATCATCAATACTTTCAAACCGCTAACCTCCCGTCAAAAGTTTTTAGACATTTCTTTTTTATTATAGAATCTATCAGGTATATTTTCAATAAGAAAAGCAATACTGATAGGATCTTCGCCTGTATAAACAATCTAAGAAACCCGAAAGAACATTTTCCCACCGGGCCAAATGCTAGATCATTTCCTGCTGTTTTAGGAGAAATTGGTTACGGCTGTATTCGATCATCCCTTCTTTTTGCATCTTGGACAATTCATTGCTCATGGCGCTCCGGTCTACTCCCAAATAATCTGCCAACTGCTGCCGGTTAAATGGAATTTGGAAAGAACGTTTTCCGGCTCGCTTGGCACACTCGGAAAAATAGGACATCAATCTGCCCCGGATGGATTTCGAACTGGTGTGTAAAATCCGCTGGGAAAGCTCCAAGCTTTTGTGGGCGCAGACAGTCAAGAGATTCCGAACCAGCTTGGTGTGGAAAGGACAAGCGCTGGAACAGGTGGACAAGACTCTCCCCACATTCATAGACAATACTTTGGTATCTTCAGCGGCAGATACAGCAATGCGCAACGGCTCTCCCGGAATACAGGCATACACTTCCCCAAAAACAGCCCCCGGCGCCACATTGCCCAAGATGCTGTTATTTCCCCAAATATCACTGCAAGAAATGATGGCCATTCCCGAAAGAACAATTCCCAGACTTTCCGTAGTGGTACCTTCCCCTAAGATCACATCCCCTTTTTTATACTCTTCCTTGGTGGCAGCCAAACATTGGAGTAAAGAGTGAATTTCTTCTTCCGCAATTCCCCGAAACAATTGGGTATCCGACAACAGTAATTCCATGATTTTCTCCCCTAACGTTGTTAAAACAACAGACTTTCATTTGAAATTATAGTATACTCTGGTCACAAGATCAAGGAAAAGGAAAGGATGACAAATATGATTCGGAAAATCATTCACATAGATCAGGAAAAATGCAACGGCTGCGGAGCCTGTGCAGCAGCTTGTCACGAGGGCGCAATCGGCATGGTGGACGGCAAAGCCAAGCTCCTCCGCGATGACTACTGCGATGGATTGGGTGACTGTCTTCCCACCTGTCCCACCGGCGCCATTTCATTTGTGGAACGGGAAGCTGCCGCTTACGATGAAAAAGCCGTCCAGGAAAACATGAAAAATAAAAAGGGTCCGGCAGCGCCCATTGCCCATGCCGGTTGTCCTGGCCACCAGATGCACCGTTTTGATCGGACAGCAGATTCTCCTGCAGAGTCCCCCGTATCCCATGGAGCCTCTCAGCTGGGTCAGTGGCCTTGCCAAATCAAACTGGTACCCGTAAACGCCCCCTATTTCCACAAGGCGAAACTGCTGATTGCGGCAGATTGTACAGCCTTTGCCTATGCAAACCTTCATCAAGAGTTTATGAAGGGAAAAATCACTTTAATCGGTTGTCCCAAATTGGACAGCGTAGATTACAGCGAAAAACTTACCCAGATTCTCCAGAACAACGACATCCAAAGCGTCACCATTGTGCGTATGGAAGTGCCTTGCTGCGGAGGGCTGGAAGCCGCCACGAAAACTGCCCTGCAAAACAGCGGCAAGTTTCTCCCCTGGCAGGTTGTGACCATTTCTGTAGACGGAAAAATTCTGGACCGGTAAAGGAGGAAATCCCATGAAAGAACCCATGAAAAACATCTCGAAGGCAGAGGTTTTGACGCTCAAAGAGCAAATTTCTTACCAGGAAGGCCAGGTTGTCAGCAAAACCTTAGCACAAAATGCTGCGGTAAGCGTCACCTTGTTTTCCTTTGACAAAGGAGAGGAAATCAGCACCCATGAGTCCGGCGGAGATGCCTTCGTCACCTGCCTGGACGGGGTGGGCCAAATCACTATCGACGGCCAGGATTTCCTTCTTCGGGAAGGGGAATCCATCGTCATGCCCGCTGGCCATCCTCATGCGGTATTTGGAAAAGAACAATTCAAAATGCTCCTTGTGGTCATCTTCTAAGAATCATCCCCCATCAATGGTACAAACTATTTGCAACAATGTTTGGAGGAATCTATTATGGATCAAAAAATGTTTTGTTTTCAATGTGAACAGACTGCCGGTTGTACGGGATGTACCGGAAAAGCCGGTGTCTGTGGCAAATCTGCTCAGGTGGCAAAATTGCAGGATCAATTGACCGGCGCTCTGATCGGTTTGGCCCGCGCCATAGACGGGGATTCCCTGCCTACGGATTCCACCTGGAAGGTCATTGTAGAGGGCCTGTTTACCACCGTCACCAACGTCAACTTTAACGAAGAAACGGTCAGCGCCTTGATCGAGCGAGTCCACGCTGAGAAAAATGCCCTTGTCCCCATGTGCTGTGGCTGTGGCGCCCCTTGCGGCAGGATGGAGGACTACGACCTTTCCCGTCTTTGGAATGCCCAAGAAGACATTCGCAGCCTCAAGTCTCTTATTTTGTTCGGTATTCGCGGTGTGGCTGCCTATGCCTACCATGCAATGGTTTTGGGTTATACCGATCAGGAGCTGTATCGTTTCCTGGCCAAAGCCCTCTTCGCCGTGGGAGAAGATTGGGGCATGGAAGAGCTGCTCCCCATTGTGCTGGAAGTGGGAAAATATAATCTTTCCTGCATGGAGTTGCTGGATCGGGCCAACACGGAAACGTTTGGGACACCTGTTCCCACCGTGGTTCCCTTGACCGTAGAGAAAGGTCCTTTCATTGTGATTTCCGGCCACGATCTTTTGGATCTGAAATTGTTGTTGGAGCAGACCCAAGGCAAGGGCATCAATGTATATACCCACGGGGAAATGCTCCCTGCTCACGGCTATCCCGAACTGAAAAAATATCCCCATTTAAAAGGAAATTTTGGGACGGCCTGGCAGAACCAGCAAAAAGAGTTTGCAGACCTTCCCGCGCCCATTCTTTTTACCACCAACTGTCTGATGCCCCCCAGACCCAGCTACGCGGATCGCGTGTTCACCACGGAAGTTGTGTCCTATCCTGAAATCGTCCATATCGGAGAAGATAGGGATTTTACTCCCGTCATTGAGAAAGCTCTGGCTTTGGGCGGGTATCCTGAAAAACGGGAATTTACCGGCATCAATGGAGGCAACACCGTTATGACCGGATTTGGCCATGGAACGGTACTGGGTGTAGCCAACCAAGTGGTTGAGGCAGTAAAGTCCGGGGCGATCCGCCATTTCTTCCTGGTAGGCGGCTGTGACGGAGCCCGGCCTGGCCGAAATTACTACACGGAATTCGTCAAGCAAACTCCCAAGGACTCCATTGTTCTTACTTTGGCATGCGGAAAATACAGGTTCAATGATCTGGACCTGGGCACCATCGGAGGTCTCCCCCGCCTGATGGATATTGGTCAGTGCAACGACGCTTACAGTGCCATCAAAATTGCATTGGCTCTTTCAGACGCCTTTGGTTGCAGCGTCAATGAATTGCCTCTGTCCATGGTGTTATCCTGGTATGAGCAAAAGGCAGTCTGCATCTTGCTGACACTTTTATATCTGGGAATTCAGAATATTCGTCTTGGACCTACGCTCCCCGCTTTCCTGTCCCCCAACGTGCTCAACTATTTGGTAGAGCATTACCACATTGCTCCCATCAGCACACCGGAAGAAGATTTGAAGGCCATACTCTAAACTTTCTTTCAACCCCTTAACAAAACAGGCGATGAGAAGTCTCATCGCCTGTTTTTTGCATGTCGGAAAAATCTCCATTACCCACTTTCCTTTGACCAAACATTCACCGAGAAAAGAAGGTCTTTCCAGGAATAAATGGACCTGCCTTTGAGAGACAACTTTCTCGGAGAGTTCTCTTTAAAAATCCCGCTGTGAGGTCAATCCGAAATCCGCCCTTTTCATAGCGCTTACCCCATAAAGCTGAAAACTGTTGAGCAACGCCAATGCAGTCTGCTGGTCTTCAAAGGCAATATGGAACAGCTCACTGATTTTTCCCAGTCGATACAATAGGGTATTGCGGTGGATACACAAAATCCGCGCGGTGGATTCCTTATTGTGCAGGGTCAAACTGTACACTTGCAGAGTGCGAAAATATTCTGTTTTATTGGCTTCGTCGTAGGCCAGCAGCCGGTGAAGAACCGGATGCACAAACATCTCCACGTTGGCATTAACACACACGGTCTCAAAGATGGTGGCCGGGAAGGCAAATTCAAAAAATTCACAGGGCTTTCTCGTGAGAAGAGCCGTCATATATGCTTGCTGAAATCTTCCGTTCATCTCATTCAAGTCGGAGAAGGGCAGCGACACGCCGCTGGAGGTATTGGACGGAGATAAAAACTCTGCCACCCGGTGAAAAAACGCAATCTCCTTTTCAGAATGCTTTTCCCCCTGCATCAGTCCGAACAGCGTGACAATACAATTGTGGTAAATGGCACTCACAGTGGAGCGATATTGTACGGCCAATTTGGAAATGGCCATGGTGGCAAAGGCCTGCGGGGAGGCAGTGCTGCCAATAGGAGTAACCATCAGCGTAAATGGGCCCGTGATGGCTGAGACCAGAGCACGATGGGCCAGCGCCTTTGTTTTTGGCGCCGCGTTTTCATCCAAAAGATCCCTCATATAGGAGGAAAGAGATGCCCCTTCCCGATTGCGCCTGGGCAACATCAGCATTTCCAGAGCGTCGATAAACACCTGTGTTGCAGCCAAGTCATCGGGCAGCAGCGGGCAATCAAAAAGAAAAATGGCAATGTGCCCGTAAATTCTCTCTTCCGAATGAACTTCTCCGAAAATCCGTGGACAGTCAGCTGCGGGACCCTCATGAGAATAAAAAGGCCGGTAATATTGCTCCTCCATATTCAAGTATGTCTGTTGGTAAAATTGGATCACGTCCAAGGGAAGAGTGTGACTTTCATACAGGGCATCCCAAATGGGTTGATCCAGTTTTTTCTTAGGGTATTGACATACCAATTTATAATTTTCGTCGGTCATGAGCACCGGCAATCCAAAAAATACCCAAGCTGTGCGGATCAATGCTTCTATGCTGTCCTGCTTCAGGGCTTCAAAAAATACCCGGTAGGCTTCTTCCAGGGTTCCAAAATTGCGCCGTTGAAAGTTGGTTGTCATTTTGCACAAGTCATCCTTTCCAATTTGCGGGTTCTGCCATGTTTTTGTGAGGTAATTTGTGATACCATTACATCAGTTGATTTCGTTACAGAATTAACGAAGTTATTATATCAAATTTCTGACCAAACCGAAAGGATTTTTGGCGAAGTTTCGAAGATTTTTGGAAAGGATGGTTGTTACATGAATTTCGAGAAAACCTTTTCCCCCTACAAAATTGGCAATCTTCTGGTGAAAAACCGTTTGATTGTCCCGGCTATGGACTCCGGTGTATTTGATCCAAATGGCCTAGTTGTGCAATCCACACTAGACTATTATGGGGCACGGGCTGCCGGCGGTTTCGGTTTGATCATCATCGAAATTGCCGCTGTAGAGCGCCGGGGCGTGGGCATGCCCCACGAGCCCAATGTTTGGAACGACGAGGGCTTGGCCGGTATGACTAAACTGGCCAGTTATGTTAAAAACAAGGGGGCTCGGGTAATTGTGCAGCTGCACCATGCTGGCCGAGAAACCGTTGCCGCTATGGCTGGCGAGCAAATCGCCGCTCCTTCCAGCGTACCTTGCCCCACCAACCGGGAAACGCCTCATGAGTTTACCACCCAGGAAGTCTACGACTTGATTCAGCATTATGTGGATGCTGCAGTTCGCTGTCAGAAGGCCGGGTTTGACGGCGTGGAAATCCATGCGGCTCACGGCTATATGGGAGGCCAGTTCCTCTCCCCCCGCTCCAACAAGCGTGTGGATGAATTCGGCGGCGGCCTGGAGGGGCGCGCTTACTTCATGAAGCTGGTGGTACAGGGCATCAAAGCGGCTTGCGGAGATGATTTCGTGGTAACCGCCCGAATCTCCTCCAAGGAAAACCGTATCGGCGGCCTGGAAATGGAAGAGTCTGTTGTCTTTGCCCAGATGCTGGAAGACTATGGATATGACGCACTGCATATCTCTGCGGGCACATACGAAACTTGGCAGACCATTGTGCCGCCCTCCAGTTGGCAGTCCGGCTGGAACCTGTCCGCATCCCGGAGAATCAAGGAAGCGGTAGATATTCCCGTCTTCTCCGTGGGCCTTTTCCACGACCCTTATACCATTGAAACTGCCATCAAACGGGGGGATTGCGATGCAGTATCCTTGGGCCGTCAGTCCATCTGCGATCCGGACTTCCCCAACAAAATGTGCGCAGGGGTTATCGAAGATATCATTCCCTGTCTGGGATGCACACAGCGGTGCATGGAATTTAACTATCCTGAGAACTTGATGCCCGGTGACTGGGGCGTGGGCTGCATGCTCAATCCGGAATCCAGCCACAGAGCAGACCGGATGTTGACTCCCACAGATCAGCCTAAAAATGTGGTGGTGGTAGGCGCAGGTCCTGGAGGTATGACGGCTGCTTTCATGGCTGCTGGTCGCGGTCACCACGTTACTTTGCTGGAGAAAAATGGTCCCGAACGGGTTGGGGGACAATTTTTGATTGCCGCTTATCCTCCCTTCAAACAGGGACTCACGCGGGCCATTCGGTACCAGCTTCATATGTGTAAGAAAAATGGGGTGGATCTTCGGTTCAACACAGAGGCAACTCCCGATTTGATCCGGGAGTTGGCGCCGGATGTCCTCATCATGGCCACAGGCGCAACTCCCATTGTTCCCAATATCCCCGGTATTGACGGAGAAAATGTGGTTCAGGCCAATGATGTTCTGTTGGGCAATCCCGTTCTCAAGTCCAGCGCTTTGATTATTGGCGGCGGTGAAGTGGGCGTAGAAACCGCAGAGTATGCCACCGACTACTGCACCAAGGTCTCTATCGTGGAGATGGCACCTGCCGTGGCAGCCAAGCTGTATTTGACAGTTCGGAACGATCTCATGGAGCGTCTGAAGAAAGAAGAAGTGGACATTCATGTGAACACCAAGGTTTTGGAGTTCATTCCCGGCGGTGTGATTGCGGAATGCAACGGCGAAAAGATCACTCTGGACGGTTATGACCATGTGATTCTGGCACTGGGATCCAAGTCTTATGTGCCCTTTGATCCCACCGGATTGGCACCTGAGGTATACACCGTTGGAGACGCTGTGAAAGCTCGTGATACCAAGTGGGCCATCTATGAAGCCTACCGTGTGGCTCAGAAGATTTAACCGATTTAAATAAAAGGAGTACTTTCTGGGTAAACCTCCAACAACATAGAAAAACCAGCGATGTGGAGTCGGATGACAACACCATGTCGCTGGTTTTTCAGTTTTTTCTCTCTAGCAAACTTACACAGGAAAACGCCCTTCTGGAACTGCACTCTATCGGTTGCCCCAACGAGCTCCCCGGGTTACCGCATGATCATATCCCGGTCCTCAGGCAGCGAAACCGGTACTCCAGCAGGTTTTTCCAAATACCAAAACGCTACCGAAGTATAATCGTCGTACCGGGGCCCTGTCCACCCCAAATTGTCCATGGTCATCCGGAAGGATGCATCAAAGTAAATGGGATCTTTTACATGAAACCGATATAGTAAAAACCGTTGCTGACCATTGTACATTTCAGCGGAATCATTGCCGCAAATGGCATACAGTCCCGCGTAAAGGCCACTGAAAGTTTGGTAGCGGTTGAGCAAAATATCATTGCCAAAACCATAAGAACCGCAAAAATAGTCCTCCGTCCCCGTGTAATTGATGGTGGGATAGCGGTCTCCGTCCAGGTAGATTTTGGGTTCCCCTTCTACCCAGCAGGTGTTGTTTCCGTTCATCCCCGCTGCAAAACAGAGACCCGCAAAACATCCCTTGCCGCGTATACCATCGATTACCGTATAGGCCTTTCCCTTTTCCACAGGATGTTCCTGACGGTAGGCTGCATGGAAATATCCCATCTCCTCCGAAAGGGTTCCCTTCCAGCCTTCGATCATGTAAAACAGTGTCTGCTCCGTGTCGCCCCGATTTTCCATTGTGATCCGGCAATGCTTCCGGAAAGGCATTTCCCAATAACAGTTGAATCCTCGACCCGGTGCCACCAAAATCATGGAAGAATTGAGCACCGGGTATTTTCCATCCCGGTCCTTCCAAGTCTCGTCATAGGCACATCCGAAGAAAGCCGAAATGGGCGCTTCCACCGAAGGCTCTGTACAGTCATCCCAATAGATTCTCAAAATAAAGGAATGCCCCACATATCCGGTAAACCAAATATGGGTGATCATCCCAGGCCCCTCGGCATCACACAAGGTCACTGTCTCCTGAGGCTGGATTTGAATACAGGGCCGCAGTTTTTCACAATCTTTTCCTTTGCTTCCTCCGTTATGGGACCCGGTGGGATTTTCCGCCGAAAATCCAAAGCTGGTCCGTTGCTTCATTTCTGCCAAAGACATACTTCTTCTCCCCCTATCGCCATAGGTTTTCCCTTCCAAATGCAAGGATACGTCTCCTTGATTGGAAGAATGATAGCACACTTTGTGAGGATTGTAAAGGAAAATTAAGGGGTATCGTGCTCTCGTCGATACTCTCCCGGTGTCTGATTCTTAAACCTGCGAAACACCCGGCTGAAATAGCTGACATCCCCAAACCCGCAGGCAAGAGCCACCTCCGTCACACTATCCCGGGTGGCACAGAGCAATTCCGCCGCACATTCCACCCTGTAATAGACCAGATAGTCCACCGGCGTCCTGCCCGTGATTTGCCGGAACACTCGACAGAAATATTTGGGGTCCAGTGATGCTTCCGCCGCCAAATCCCCCAAAGTGAGCGGTTCCGCAAAATCTGAGCGAATCCGCCGCAGCGCATTTTTTACCGCCTTTACCCGGCGGGCATCCCTTGTGGATTCCATAGAGGTGGTCCGGTAGAGTTTCTTGGTCAGTATCTCTCCTAAAAATTGCCACAACAATCCCGTAGTGGTAAATTCATAGCCCGGTTGTTCCTTTTCCATGGCCTCAAACAGGGCACTTATGTAACCAGCCGCCGAAGTTTCCCTGGGAAAATAGCCTTCCATTCGGACACCTGTTTCCAAAAGCCTGGATAACCTCTGGCCACAGATACTGGATCCTGTAAAAAAACGCTCCAGGTCAAATACCACACATTCATACACGCAGTTTTCGGGAGTACCTCCGTGGATGGATCCATCCCCAATCAAAGCACAGTCCCCGGTATGCAAATCCCAGGTTTCACCATCCACAGAAAGGTGGAGACACCCCTGCAACACCAAGATCAATTCGTGCTCCATGTGCCAGTGAAACGGCATCTCATAGCGGGGGTGGGCTTTATCCACATAGTACAGTTCGATGGGAAAATCAAAGGTTCCCCGCACAGCCCGCTCCAAATTGGCCAGGTAACGCATCCTCCATTCCTCCAAAAAGTGAATATTCTCCTAGTATTTGTGATTATACAACGAGACAGAGCTGGGTTCAAGCCTGTATACTTCAAATAGATAGAGAAGGAAGGAGTTTTACCATGGATATCAATCTCATCAAGGAACAAATCTGTGACGTGTGCCATAAAACCTGGCAATTGGGATGGGTTGCTGCAAATGACGGAAATGTTTCCGCGCGGCTGGACGACGGCACTTTTCTTTGCACGCCTACCGGGATGAGTAAAAGTTTCATTACCCCAGAGAAACTGCTGCGCATTGATGAAAAAGGACAAGTTCTGGAAGGCGCCGAAGGTCTCCGTCCTTCCAGCGAAATCAAGATGCACCTGCGTTGTTACGAAAAACGCCCCGACATCTGGAGTGTGATTCACGCCCATCCGCCTGGAGCAACCGGTTTTGCCGTGGCCCACAAGGCCATGGATATGTACAATATGATCGAAGATGTGGCTGTCATTGGCAGTGTACCTCTGACCCCCTATGGCACCCCCAGCACTTCCGAAGTCCCCGATGCCATCGAACCCTACCTGGAGGAACACGATGTGATGCTGCTGGAAAACCACGGGGCACTGGCTGTGGGATCCGACGTACTGACCGCGTTCTACCGCATGGAAAGCTTGGAACTCTGGGCAAAGATCACCATCAATGCCATCATTCTGGGAGGCAGCCACGACATCAGCCGGGAAAATATCCAAAAGCTCATCGACCTACGGGGTTTTTATCGCGTAACGGGACGCCATCCTGGTTATAAGAAATTTGACAACGGACTAAAGTGATGGGAAGGGACAAGGAGTGGTTATATGAAACGGGTTTTGGCCTTTGACTTTGGCGCCTCTTCCGGCCGGGCAATTCTGGCTTCTTATGACCGAGGAACCCTTCAATATCGGGAAATCCATCGTTTTGAAAATATTCCCGTGGAAATAAACGGCCAATTGACCTGGAATTTTGACGCTCTTATGGCAAATGTTTTCCAGGGAATCCAGAAAGCCGGTGACTTTCACAGCATTGCCTTTGACACCTGGGGCGTAGACTTTGGATTGCTGGACGAAAAAGGACATCTTTTGGGAAATCCCGTTCACTACCGGGATCGACGGACAGAAAGGATTACAGAACAGGCCTTTCAGAAGTTGTCCCCGGAACAATTGTATCGGGCTACAGGAAACCAAATCATGCCCATCAACACTTTATTTCAATTACTGGCTTTGCAACAGCAGCAACCGGACATCTGGAAAAAGACAAGACGGCTTTTATTTATGCCCGACCTTTTCGCATATGCCCTTTGCGGGACACAGGTTTGCGAAACCACCATTGCCTCTACCAGTCAAATGTTGGATCCCCAAAGCAAAACCTGGAACAAAACCGTGCTGGATGCATTTGGTCTTCCCTCTTCCCTGTTTGCGCCTTCTGTGCCCAGCGCTACGGTGGTGGGAGAATACCGCCAAGCCAAAGTCGTTGCCGCCGCAGGTCACGACACCCAATGCGCGGTAGCGGCATTGCCGGCCCCTGGAGATCAGGTTGCCTTTCTCTCCTGTGGAACCTGGAGCTTGCTTGGATGTGAATTGGATACACCCATCCTCACCGAAGAAAGTCGGCGTTTGGAATTATCCAATGAAATTGGCGCCAACGGCAAAGTGAACTACCTGAAAAACATCATTGGCCTATGGCTAATTCAGGAAAGCCGCAGAGAGTGGCGGCGTCAGGGGCAGGAGTACTCCTACGGGGAACTGGAACGTCTTGCTCTAGAGGCACCTCCTCTGCGCTCCTTCATCGATCCCGACGCTGCCGAATTCACTCCGCCAGGGGACATTCCCGGAAGAGTACAGGCATTTTGCCGCAGAACCGGACAGCCTGTTCCCGAATCCGTGGGACAGATCATGCGATGCATATACGAAAGTCTCGCCTTCAAATACAGGGTTACCTTGGATCAACTCTCTCAAGCAACGGGAAAGACCTTCTCCGGTCTGCATGTGCTGGGCGGAGGAACAAAAGACGGTCTCCTTTGCCAAATGACAGCGGATTGTATTGGCCTTCCTGTCACAGCCGGTCCTGTGGAAGCCACAGCCCTGGGCAATATTCTCCTGCAGCTTCTTGCTCTGGGTGAACTTTCGGATCTGGAAGAGGGCCGAAGACTCATTGCACGGACAGAACCTGTCAAAACATACCATCCCAGACACTGTAAAGATTGGGAAGAACCATATCAATTGTATCAAACCATATTATCAAAGGAGGACTGAAACATGTTGTATCCCAAAATAGGGATTCGCCCCACTATTGACGGCAGATGGGGTGGGATCCGGGAAGGCCTGGAAGACCAGACCATGGCCATGGCTCGGAACGCCAAAAAATTGATTGAGGAAAATCTCCGCTATCCCGATGGAACACCGGTTCAGTGCGTTCTGGCCAACTCCACCATCGGAGGAGGCGCGGAGGCTGCTGCATGTGCGGATCAGTTTTCTACGGAAAATGTAGTGGCAACCCTCACTGTCACCCGTTGCTGGTGTTACGGAAGCGAAACCTTCGACATGGATCCCCGAACCATTAAGGCAGTGTGGGGGTTCAATGGAACCGAACGGCCTGGCGCCGTTTACCTGGCGGCTGTCTTGGCGGCCCACGCCCAGAAAGGCCTTCCTGCGTTCTCCATTTATGGTCACGATGTCCAGGAGGCAAGCGATACCAGCGTACCCCCTGATGCCGCAGAGAAAATTCTCCGGTTTGCCCGGTGCGCTGTAGCCGTTGGCTGGATGAAAAACAAGGCATATGTAAACCTGGGAGGCGTGGCAATGGGCATTGCAGGAAGCTACTGTGATGCCAACATGTTCCAAAAATATTTTGGCATTCGCCCCGAATGGGTGGACATGACTGAGATCATTCGCCGCATTACCTTGGAAATTTATGATCCCCAGGAGTACGAGAAGGCCCTTGCTTGGGTGAAAACCCACTGTAAAGAAGGCTTTGACTGCAATGCCGGCAAAAACCTCCCAGACATCATTCGGAAGTCCAAAGTGGTTCCTCCGGACAAAGACTGGGAGTTTGTCACCAAGATGACCATGATTATGCGGGACATTCTCTACGGCAACCCCAAGCTGGATGAATTGGGTTGG
This sequence comes from uncultured Oscillospiraceae bacterium, assembly GCA_900543305.1. GTDB lineage: Bacteria > Bacillota > Clostridia > Oscillospirales > Acutalibacteraceae > Acutalibacter. The sequence continues at coordinate 15,057 of UQQZ01000024.1, read as the reverse complement.
CACGAGGAAGCGTTGGGCAAAAATGCGGTGGCAGGCGGCTTCCAAGGACAGCGGAATTGGACCGATTGGCTCCCCAACGCCGATTTTTCCGAAGCAATTCTGGCTTCCACCTTTGACTGGAATGGCCCTAAGCAGCCCACTCCCTTTGCCACGGAAAATGATACCCTTAACGGAGTCTCCATGATGTTGGGCACCCTGGTATCCGGAACCGCCCCCTGCTTCCATGATGTGCGCACTTATTGGAGTCCGGAAGCTTGTGAACGTGTTACCGGGTATCGGCCCCAAGGAGTGGCAGAAAACGGTTTTATCCATTTGATCAACTCAGGCGCCACCGCTCTGGATGGCTGCGGAGCCGCAAGAGATCAGCAGGGCAACCCTGTGATGAAACCTTTCTGGGAGATGGAAGAGAAAGACGTAGAAGCCTGTTTGGAAGCTACCGACTGGTGCCGGGCCAACTACGAGTATTTCCGGGGAGGCGGTTTTTCCAGCCATTTCCGCTGCACAGCGGAGATGCCGGTAACCATGCTCAGAGTCAATATCGTAGAAGGTGTTGGACCCGTTTTGCAGATTGCAGAAGGCTGGACTGCCCATCTTCCCGATGAAATTCATTGCCCCATCGACCGTCGTACGGATCCTACCTGGCCCACCACCTGGTTTGTTCCCCGCTTAAACGGTCAGGGTCCCTTCCGGGACGTGTACAGCGTTATGGCCAATTGGGGTGCGAACCATGGCGTCACCGTATATGGCCATGTGGGAGCTGATCTGATCACACTGGCTTCCATGCTGCGCATTCCGGTTGCCATGCACAATGTGCCTGATGAAAAAATCTACCGGCCCCACGCTTGGGCGGCTTTTGGGACAAAAGATAAGGAAGCTGCCGATTTTGCGGCGTGTAAACAATACGGTCCTCTCTACCGATAATGCAAAAAGACCTCGGGGCATTCCCGGGGTCTTTTTCTGTCTCAAACCGGACGAGGCTTTGCAGAAGATTTTATAAAGATCACAGCAAGGCCCATTTATCCATTCTTCTGCAACTCTTTCCTTGCGTCATCCAATGCCACACGAATGACCTGATCCATGTTGTAATAGCGGTAGCTTCCCAATCTCCCGCCAAAAATGACATCAGGACGAGATTTGGCAAGCTCCGCATAACTCCGGTAAAGAGCTTGGTTTTTCTCATCGTTGACCGGATAAAAAGGCTCTTTCCCAGGTTCCCATTGGAGGGGATATTCCCGGGTAATGACGGTTTTAGGTTGAGTACCGAAATTGAAATGCTTGTGCTCAATAATCCGGGTATAGGGTACTTCCCGGGCAGTGTAGTTGACCACAGCGTTTCCCTGATAATTGGGGCAATCCAAAATCTCGGTTTCAAACCGGAGACTCCGGTATTCCAACGGCCCAAAACAGGAATCAAAGAACCCATCAATGGTTCCCGTATAGACAATTTTATGGGCAATATGGGGATGGGACTGGGCAAATGTCTTATAATCGGTGGACAGAAGCACGTCGCTTCCCTCCAACAATTGCTCGATCAATGCATCATACCCCTCCTCCGGGATCCCTTGGTACCGGTCGGAGAAATAGTTGTTGTCGTAAATGAATCGCAGAGGCAGCCGGCGAATCAGAAAAGGCGGCAGTTCCTTGCAGTCTCTACCCCACTGTTTTTCCGTATAGCCCTTTACCAATTTTTGATAGATATCGTCCCCTACCAGTTTCAGGGCCTGTTCTTCCAGATTCTTGGGCTCATCGATATTGTGCCGTCCCGCCTGACGCTGAATCTCCGCCTGAGCCTGGGCGGGAGTGGTCACACCCCAGAGCTTGGAGAAGGTATTCATATTAAAAGGCATGTTGTACAGTTCCCCACGGAAAATAGCCACTGGAGAATTGATATAGTTGTTGAACCGCACATAGCGGTTGACGTAATTCCACACCTCCTCATCAGAGGTATGAAAAATATGGGCTCCATACCGGTGAACCAGAATTCCTTCCACCTCTTCACAGTGGACGTTGCCCCCTATATGGGGCCGACGGTCCAAGACCAGGCAATGCTTCCCCGCAGCAGTCATCTGCTGGGCAAATACGCTCCCATACAGTCCTGCGCCCACAATCAAATAATCAACCATCAATCCGGCTCCCCCTCAATTAAATCCAAAAACCTTCCTGCTCACCTGATAGACATTGACCGCGATTCCTCTGCCCAAAGCACCGGGCAAGGTCAACACTTTCCCGAACATTCTCCCATGGAGAATGGCGTAGTGCCGAGGGAAATCCCGCTTCATGTCTTCCCACAAAGCACGCTCCATTGCCAGATGTTCTTTGGTCCCGGAACGGAACAACAGCACCGAAGAGACCGTGGTGACAATTTCCAGGTAGTTTATCAAATATTAGCGCAGCCGCTGGTTTTCCACCTGGTCCAAATCTACCTGCTGGAACATCAAACGATTGACCCGAAGCTGCTGATCGATGCGGCGGATCATCACCGCTTCCTGGACCGACTGATCTTCCCGGCCAATGAAATAATGATAAAAAACTTTGTCTATGTAGTAAAGGGTCTTAACCTGGGCCATGGGTACATAGACAAACAGATTGTCCACATAGAAAGTGTGATGCGGCAAATCCAATCCACTTTTGCGCAGCAGTTCCGTTCGATAGATCACCGAGTGCATTAGAAGATAGTGACCCTTAGGAAAATTTCCCACCTCATCCCAAGTTATCAATTTGTTTTGAGGGATGGTTTGGGTATAACGCATGGCCTTTTTGTGATGGGCGCCTACTTTGTCGTACAAAAAATCGCTGACTACCATATCGGCGCCTTGTCCCGATTTCGAAAAGCCACGCAGCAACGTGAGAATCTCTCCCAACACCTGGGAATCCACCCAATCGTCGCTGTCCACCACTTTGAAATACTGACCGGTGGCATAGGTCAAACCTTTCATTACGGCGCCCCCATGTCCGGCATTCTCCTGGTGGATCGCCCGGACGATTCCTGGGTATTTTTCCTGGTATTCATCTGCAATGGCTGCCGTATTGTCTTTGGATCCATCGTCCACAATCAGAATCTCAATGTCGTCTCCGCCGGGAAGCAATGTCTCAATGCAATGACGCATATACGCCTGGGAATTATAACAGGGCACGGTCACAGAAAGCAACTTCAAAGTCTATGTCTCCTTTCTTATCATAAAAGGGGTCATTTTTCTTCCAGGAACCAGAATCCACGGAAATCGGATTTCATCACCCGGTACCCATTTGCAGTGCAGGTATATCCATATTCCCGAATCAAACTTCCCTGGTCATCATATTCGCCGAAACACTGGTGAACCCCATTGTTTACTACATACTGTCCCTCCACATTCTGGACGTTGGACACCAAGCTGGAATAGGGCACTTCAAAAGAGTCTGCCAAGGTAAAAGTGCCAGCCGTTTCGTCTACCAAATAGAAGTAGACATACGAATTGACCCCTTCTTCATCTGTCATAGACAAGCCGACCTGGTCAGAAAGGTCCGGTTCGTAATTGTCCCGAGTGCTGTTGCCCCAATAGTTGTTGTCGTAGAACCGCAAATAATATTGCCCTTCCGGCAAGGATTCATCTTCTACCAGCTCTACATCGTGTTGTCCATACTGCAGGAGGAAATCTCCCTCCGGCTCCAAGGAATACTGGGAAAACTCGGTTCCTTCCCAGAAGGCAGGATCCCCTATCATCCAGAGAATTTGGGGTTCTTCTTCCAAAGAAGCCTTAATGATGGTGGAGGTCTCACGGGAGCTCACAAGGATGGCGTTGTCCTCCTCCACATATTGGATGGAATTCAAATGGAGCCAGTCCCATTCTCCTTCCGACCAGAAAAAGGTATCCGTCATGCCAATTACGTGGGTGGTTTGAAAATAGCTGTTCAACACCTGGGTGAAGTCCACTGCCAAGGAAACCTCTCCCGTATCCAAGTCGATTTGCAGAACCTGGTCTTCCACGGTCTCCCCTTTCGTATCGGTGGCCAAGGCAAGGATGGTGCCGTTAGGTCCCCAGTTGATGTCGTGATGCAACTCGTAGGAACCCAGATCGACCACTTGCAGCACTTGTCCCAAACGGCTGAGCCGGGCAATTTTATTGCTGCCCACACAGGTAATCAGCTCATTGCCATCCCATAAGAACCGGTCGGAATGGTATCCTTCCAACAGCATTTCATACCGCATTACCCCGTCATTGTCAAAGAAAAAGGTATAACCGTAGTAATCACCGAATCCCATGGCGTAAAATAAACCGTCGGTCTGCTGGACGGTGCTCTCTCCCTGAGTCACGTCCAACTGGGTCTGATATCCGGATACGGTTTCGGGAGTTTCCACGGTAAAAGTCAAAGTGCCGGTTTCCTTACCTTGACGGTTAATCGTTCGTAATGTCACTTGGTTTTCCATGCCCGGCACCAGACCGATTAAGAGAAATTCCTGGACCGTGCTGTATCCCTGTTCCCCTCGGTTGTTTGCCAAGGCCGTATAATCGGCAATGGAGTCGTCCTCCACATGGACTGTGTACTCCACCTGACACCCTTTGGTCGTGGTGAAGTAAAGATACAGCCCATTGGATCCGGTACCAAAGGGATTGAGAATCGCCAAAGGCTCGTCCAAGGTGTAGTTCTTTTCCTGAACCAGCTCCAATAAAGCATGCCCCAAACGTGCTTGGACATCTTCATCGTAATAGGTGAATCCTTCTTCCTCGTACTCGTAGGGAACAATCTGCTTGATCGCAATCGAGCTCTCTACAGGAGCGTCATAGACATTGATCTCCAGTTTCTCTTCCCGATCGGTGTATTCACCGGTATCGATGCTCCAGTCTTCTCGGGTTTGGATTTCCGAGGCAATAAAAGAGCGGGTGGCAAAGCGGAAAATGCCATAGCCAGTAAATGCCACCAAAACCAGGATTCCGACCACCAGGAGAAAAATGCGCTGCTTCTTGGAAATAGTTGCCTTCACGTGGGATCCATCCTTTCCCATGATCTCTTTGGCAAAGTTCCTTGGAGAGAACCGCCTACAGGGGAATATCCCCTCTTCCAGCTATCTACAAAATATTATAGGCTTTTTCAAAGTATTGTCCAGAGAAATATTTAAAAAAACTGACCATTCTTTTTGCACAGAAACACCCGAAAAACCATATCCATTCTTATTTTTTCTCTTTTTCTAAAGATGTTCCAAGGTCCTTTCTTCATCCTGTCTTCTTGGTTTTCCAAGATTAAGGTCAGTTACAAAAAACAAGGACGGTTTTCACCGCCCTTGCCCTCTTATACAAATCGGAAAAACATACCCGCACAACCCTTTGAGCAATAATGATCCGGAGCTTGTTGCACCTGTTCCCAGGAAATTTCTCCGGACAACAAAGCATCGCAAAGAGTTATCATATCCCTGATAACCTCTTCCCGGATGGGATTAAAGTATTGGGAATGGCCAGCCAAGTAATCTTGCTGGGTCCGAAGGTCACAGCCGTTTTCCTGAATTCCATGTCCCCCTAGCCATGCATAATCCCGCACCCGCGCCAATTGGGGCAAGAAATGTTCCAACGCCTGACGATAATCCTTTACTAGCTGCAACGCCTCCTGTTCCGGACAAATCATCAGCACAATATAGCCAGAGCCAATGGCGTCTCCTGTAAACAAGCAACGATGGACATCATCGAGAAACACCACCGAATGGGGCGTGTGGCCAGGCAGTTCCCTTGTTTCCACTGCAACCCCTCCCAGGTCCAACACCGTTCCCTCTTCCAGAGGCAGCATTTCCGGCAAGCCCTGAGCCTTCGGAGAAAGAGCATGGGGAAAGCTTTCCGGATGGTTTCGGAGCTGGACAATGTCTTCTTTGTGGAGATACACTCTGGAAAAACGGTCGATCCAATGCATATGATCCAAATGTGGATGTGTAATAGCCACTTCCACAGGCAGTCTGGTCAGTGAAGTGACCAGGCCCAACAGATCTCCCTCTCCCATGCCGGTATCGATGAGAAGGGCTTTTTCCTTGCCCTCTACCAGGTAACAGGAGGCGGTAAAGTAGTCGTCAATTCGCCACACACCGGGTTGAAGCCAGTAAACCTGAAATTGCTCTTTTCGGTTTTGAGACAACATCCATTCCACGGTTTCTCCCGTTTGGAAGACCTTCTCCCATACTTCTTCACGAGAACCTTGCTCTCGCCTGCACTCTACCGTTCTACTGCCGGCTGCCCGAAGACCCATCGCCATCCGTTCCCCTGCCACCAGAAGTTTCCCATCCTGAAAAAGGGTATCTTCCTGCGTGACCGGATAAATCCTGAGAGGTACATCCTTAAGTGACCGAGCTTCGTAAGGGTCTCCGTACCCCCCTACCGCACAAACGCAGGAAAACCATTGGGGAAAATGGGAAGCAATCTTCCACACCTGATCAGCTGCTTCAGGGCCTGCTGTCAAAGAAAACCTATTTTCATCCAGTTCGGGTTTTTCCCGCAAAGCGAACAACAGGTTTCCCACCGTGATTTCCTGGGCCTTCCCCTCCTGAGAAGATACCATCAAAACCGCTACAGCCCCCTGCTTCTTCCGGGCAGAAAGCAACTCCATACAGCGCTTTCCTTCCGCTTCGCTGCCTGCAAGACAGACAATTACAGAACAGGATGTTTCTTCTCCGTGTTCCCACAGCCAAGGGAGGGTTTCCGTCCCCTCTTTCCATTCCATTGTTTCCAATTCCTAGCTCCTCCTTTATTCGTCAGAGGGTTGCTTTCGGGAAAATCTTCACTGTACCGTAAACTCCCCTCTCAGACCAAGAAAATCCATTTTTTCTGTGATGTTAGTATAGCACATCCTCTTTTGAATGGAAACATCTCTTTGAAGGTCTTGACATCCACCCTGGGAACCGGTATCCTAAATCCGACACAAAGTGAAGGATGGGGAGTGTATTGAAATGAGCAATCAGCCGGAAACAGATCAGGATATTGTCCAGCAAGGGGTCCACAATTACAGCCCCGCGGAAACCTATGTCCCCCCTACGGACCCTGCTGTTTTGGAAAAACTGGAATGGTTCCAAGATCAAAAACTGGCCTTGATGATCCACTGGGGCCTTTATTGTCAACTGGGAATTGTGGCTTCTTGGGCCTTGAGCGATGAGGATGCCGATTGGTCCAGGCGCCAAATCAACTGGACTCAGGATCCCGACACCTTTAAACAACAGTACGAAGGGTTGATCCGTTCTTTTAATCCCATACGCTTTCAGCCCCAGGAATGGGCTAGAATGGCTTCTGACTGTGGATTCCGTTACTTGATTCTCACCACCAAACATCACGACGGTTTTTGCCTCTGGGACAGCCAATGGACTGACTATAAAGTCACTTCGCCTCAGTGCCCCTATCACGAAAATGCCCACGCGGATTTGGTCAAATCCATGTTTGATGCCTTTCGGAAAGAAGGCTTGGGGATCGGGGCCTATTTTTCAAAAGCTGATTGGCATACTCCCTTTTACCGCACCCCGCAACTTCCGGATTCCCGTCCCTCTACTCGGGGCCCCATGTACAATCCCCAGGAAGACCCTCAGCGCTGGGAAAACTTCGTCCAGTATACGAAAAACCAAGTACTGGAACTCTGCAAGGGCTACGGTCCTTTGGACATTCTTTGGTTTGACGCCGGATGGGTCTGCCCACAAAACGGCCAGGACATCCGCTTGGGGGAAATCGTACAAGAGGCCCGTCGTCTTTGCCCAGGAGTGCTTTCCGTAGATCGCACCGTGGGCGGCCCTTATGAAAATTATGTGACTCCTGAGCTTTGTATTCCCGAAAAGCCCTTGGGAATTCCCTGGGAAAGCTGTTTGACTCTGGGAGCCGATTTCACCTATGAATTTGGCGACCACTATAAATCTCCTCGGGAGTTGGTAAACACCCTGGTGAATATTGTTGCCAAGGGAGGAAATCTGGCTCTGAATGTCAGTCCTCAACCGGATGGGCGCATTCCCGTGGAAGCCATGGAAAGTCTTCACGGACTGGGCCAATGGCTCCGGGTTTACGGAGAGGCCATTTACGGCACTCGGGTGTGTCCCCCCTACCAATCGGGACCTGTCTCCTTCACTCGAAAAGGGGATACTGTCTACGCCATCCGACTGTATCCCGAAGCTCGGGAACCGGTGGAATGCGAAGTATTCCTTCCCTACCCCGGTCCCGTTCGTCAGATTACTTTTGTGGACAGCGGCGAAGCTGTTGCCTTCCAGATCAGGAATGGAGGAATCCTTCTTACCATCCCGGAAAGCCGTCGTTTTGGCAGTTCGCCAATTGCTCTTGTATTCCGGATTCAAGCTTAAAAAAGACTGTTTTACAACCATTTGACAAGAGGGGAATTTCTCCTCTTGTTTTTTAGCACCCTTCCGCTGTTTCAAATTCCTTTCTCAATTTGGCCAGCGCCTTTTTCTCAATTCGCGATACATAGCGACACGTCTATTGTAAACGGTCCCCCTAAAAGAAACGGACAAGTCTTTTTTGGACTTGCCCTCAACTTAGGAAAGTGTTTCCTGCTGCGAAAATCGGAATTTGATGATAATTTCTTTTTTCTCGGTCAACTCCACCCGTTCGATAAGGCTGACCAGCAACTCCCGGCGGGTCAGTGCCGAATCCAGAAACTGTTTCACCAGCGCCTTGGCTTTTTCTTCAGTGTTCACCGGTTGCTTTCCCTGTTCCTGAAGGTTTTTGAATCGATCTTCCAGAACCGTATGTTCCTTTGTGGCCTTCTGATAGATGCGTTGAAAGTCCTCTTCGGAGAGCAGCCCACTCAGCCGGTCCATGTACATCTGATCCAGGTGGGTGGTCAGAGCGGTGATTTTCGATTGCAAAGCTTGCATTTTCGCTTCACAACTGGCCGCCTTGCTGGCGTTCTCCACCGCTTCTTCCGCAATCGGACGCAGCCGGTCAGGATTCAGATAGGCTTGACAGACCTCCTGCACCTTGGCAAGTACGGCTTCATTCACTGTTTCTTCCTTGATGGAATGACAGGTGCAGACACCCACTTTGGTAAACCGCTGGTAGGTTCGGCAGACGAAGAATAGACGATCCTCTCCGGCGGCATTCTTGCGGTTGAGTACCGCCATGGGATAGCCGCACTCGTGGCAGAAAATCAGTCCTTTCAGCAAGAAGTCGTAGGTTCGGCTTCGTGTGTACTTGCGGCTGTTCACCAGCATCTGTACCTTCTGAAAAGTCTCCGGGTCAATAATTGGCTCATGGGTGCCTTCCACTACCACCCAGTTTTCCGGGGATTGCCTCAGACACTTTTTGGATTTGTAACTGATCTTCACCATGCGTCCCTGCACCATATTGCCCATGTAGGTCTCGTTTTTCAGCATTTCGGAGATGCGCTCGCTGCTCCACAGCCCGGTGTAGGGGCCAGGATTCCCGACTTTCCAGCCGCAGTAGGTGGCTGGTGTGGGGATGCCATCTTGGTTGAGTACAGCCGCAATTTTGCGGCAGCTCATGCCGGAAAGCGCCAGGGCAAAAATCCGCCGCACCACCGGAGCGACTTCCTCGTCAATGACGATCTTATTCTTTTCCGTGGGATGTTTCTTGTATCCGTACATGGGCTTACCGCCGATGAACTGTCCCTTTCGCTGCTTATCCCGCTTGACGCTTTTGATCTTCTTGGAGATGTCTTTGGCATACATGTCGTTCATGATGGCACGGAATGGGGTGATGTCATTGGCCGTGGAGTCCACACCGGTGTCGATCCCATCCAGCAGGGAGATATACCGCACTCGGTGTTCCGGAAAGTACCGCTCCATATAGTGGCCGGTCATGATGTAGTCACGGCCCAGACGGGAAAGGTCCTTGGTGATAACCATATTGACCTTTTTGGTTTCAATGTCATCGATCATCCGCCGGAAACTGGGGCGGTCAAAGCTGGTACCGCTCCATCCGTCGTCTACATAGGTGTCAAAAACGGACAACCCCTGCTCCTGCACAAACTCCCGCAGCAGAGATTCCTGGTTCTGGACACTTTGGGATGGTCCTTCGTTTTCATCCTCCTTAGATAATCGGATGTATAAACCCACATGGTAATCCATGGGGTTACTGATTTCCAGAAACATAGGCTTCTCCTCAGGCAAACGCTCTACGCCTGCTTTTTTCCCTTCCATGAAGGAGAAGAAACATGAAGCACTTGTTTCAAATAGAGAAGAAATGATTCCTGGATGATTCGAGAAAGCTCCCTCTCCGAGTTTCCATACACACAATGAACTACAGGCATGATTTTTTCCCTCACACACATTCCTCCTGTCAAAAAGATTGAAAGCTGTACCCTAGATCTCTTTTTATCCTATGTGCCGTTCTTGTAATTTTTGTCTGGAACTAAAATCTTTTTGTGTTTTTCAAGCCGAAAATTCGAAAGCAATGGCCGTAACTGTTTTTTCCTTTTAGGAGCTCTTGCAAAAATATGAGGAATTTGCCATAATTGATCGTATCTTGTTATTGTATGGATTTTTATTGGAAAGGGGTTCCTCCACAAATGAAACTTCTGGAACAACGGATTCTCCAGGATGGCCAGGTACGGCCTGGAAATGTATTGAAAGTGGACTGTTTTCTCAACCACCAATTGGATATCGCTCTGCTGGATCAGATTGGTGCGGAATTTTATCGAATCTTTCAGAACGATGGTATCCTAAAAATACTGACCATTGAAGCCTCCGGCATCGCCATTGCGTGCATGACTGCCAGGTATTTTCAAGTTCCCGTTGTTTTTGCCAAAAAAGCCAAAAGCAAAAATATCGATGGGGATGTGTTTACTTCCACGGTTCACTCTTATACCTATGATCGAGATTATGATATCACCCTGTCAAAGAAATTTCTCTCGCCCCACGACAAGGTATTAATCATAGATGATTTTCTTGCAAACGGAAAAGCGATGGACGGTCTTCTGGATATCTGTGGTCAAGCCCAGTGCTCTGTGAAAGGAATTGGCGTCTGCATTGAAAAAGGATTTCAGCCCGGCGGGGCAAAACTTCGTGAGGCTGGTTACAAGCTGGCAAGCCTTGCCATTATCGATAAAATGGACGACACCAGCTTGACTTTCCGCCAGTCTGACTATTGAAGTTGCCGGTAAGACTGTTTCCATAAAAAGAGTTAAAGCCTGTTTTCCCTGTAAAAAACGAGTACCGCTGTCTAACAAAACAACGGTACTCGTTTTTTAACGACTGATCTGTCTTTCAGCCTACTGGAGTAGGGCTATATCCACCGGTTTTCTAGGGAATTCGGGAAATTCGAAAGACTCAAGACTCTTCCACCGGCGCGGAAAAATCTACCAGATGCTCTAACTCCTCTACATACTCCGTACGGTCTGCCGTTTGATGACGGGCCTTGGCAGCATACCCTTTCACCGAAGACTGGGATTTCGAAATGGGTTGGATAGTCCCTGCACCGGCTACACAACCGCCGGGGCACCCCATCCCTTCCAGAAGAAATCCGTTATATTTGCCGGTTTTTGTAGCAAGGGCCATCAACTTACGGCAATCTTTCAATCCCTCTGCACACGTCACCTGAATGGTTCGATCGGGACACTTTTCATGAATTACGTCCATGACAGCTTTGGCAACACCGCCAGAAACGGCAAAACCACGTCCATCGGCAGATGAATCGTTCACCCCTCCCGGACGATCTTCAATGGTGTCCAAATCAATTCCCCGAGCCGCGAAAATACCGGCCATTTCTTCAAAGGTCAACACAAAATCCACTTCACTGCGCACACTGGGGTCCATGGCCTCCAGCTTTTTGGCCGAACAAGGCCCGATAAACACCACCTTGGAACCAGGCCGCTTGTGTTTGATCAAACGAGCTGTCAAGGTCATGGGCGTCAGCGCCATGGAAACACATTGTGCGTGATCGGGAAAAGTCTTTTTTGCCATCGTTGCCCACGCCGGACAACAAGAGGTAGCCATAAAAGGCAATTTTTCCGGAACATTCTCCAGAAAATCCTCTGCTTCCTGTACGGCACAAAGATCCGCTCCGATAGCTACTTCAAAAACGTCCGCAAATCCCAGTTTTTTCACGGCGGCCCGCCACTTTCCTGCCGTAACCTTTGGCCCAAACTGCCCTACAAAAGCCGGTGCAATCGCTGCGTATACTTTCTCTCCAGACTGAATTTCCCGGATCACCTGGAAAATTTGAGATTTATCTGCAATGGCCCCAAAGGGACAATTGACCAAACACATCCCACAAGAAACACATTTATCGTAGTTGATATCGGCTTTTCCCTGGCTGTCAGACCGGATAGCATCCATCCCACACGCCGCCGCACAAGGCCGTTCTTGTACAATGATAGCGTGGTAACTGCATGCCTCTCCACAACGACCGCACTTGACACACTTTGCAGCATCGATTTTGGCACGGCCAATGGTTCGATCTATCTGAATGGCATCCCTAGGACAAACTTCCACACAGGGGTGGGCCAAGCAGCCCATACAGCCATCCGTCACCATCACCCGTTTTTCCGGACAGGCGTTACAGGCGAATTTAATCACGTTAATGAGAGGCGGCGTATAATAGGTCTCTGGCCGGTCTGCCGCCTCAATTCCCTCAGAAAGAGGCGCCTGCTCTCCTGCGCCTCGGCAAGGAAGTCCCATGGCAAGCCGAAGCCGTTCTCCCACAATGGCACGCTCCAAAAACACGTCGTTTCGAAAGTTGGCCACTTCTCCAGGAATAATCTGATAAGGAAGTTTTTCTATCTGTTCTGCCACTGGTTTTGTCTCTTGATAAGCCATACGGGCCACTTCGCGAAAGACTTGATGCCGGATCATTTGAATTCGGGTTTCAATTCCTCTCATAATTCACATCTGCCTCCATTGAGAATGTGTTCCACACTACCGGGAATACGCTTTGCTCCAACACCAGTGCAATCCATGCAGCAAAAGCTGTATCCCGTCAACTGTTTTCCATCCCAGTGAAACAGGAGGGAGAGAAAACATGGCGCAATGTGCCGATTGCGCATCTAAAGAATACCACAAGCCCTGGGGAAAATCAATTTAAATAAAAATTATTATTTTCGTTTTAGCACAATCATTTTTCCCTTCCTTACATTAGCCGCGCTCTGATACATAGCTCCGGGAGATTCCCAAACGTTTTGCCACCACCCGTTGAGGCTGTGGCTTATATCCGCAAAGTCCATATCGCATACACACAATTCCCCGCTCCCGGTCTGTCAAGGAGGATTCCAAGAACCGGTACAGTTTCTCACTTTTTAGTTTCACATCTATGCTTTCCAAAATTGTGTCATCTACAGCCATAGTGTCCAGGATGGTCAAGGTGTTTCCGTCTTTGTCCGTGTCAATAGGTTCGTGAAGAGAAACGTCCTGAGCCGATTTTTTCCCTCCCCGGAAGAACATGAGGATCTCATTTGCTATCCTCACATCAAAGCCATTGAGGCGCTCCCTTTTTTACGCTGGTCTGGATCTACCTCCCGCCATATGATTTGGGCATTTTGTCCGTCCCATATCACTTTTTCAACCAGGAGACGAAGCAGGTTTCTCTTCTGTTCCACCGTCATCTGCGGAACACACTCCGAAAAGGAAACCCATTCCTTGCACATGGCCTCAATCACTTCGTTGGACATTTCGGCCTTGCCATGAAGAGTTTCCCGCTCCTTCAGCTGGATCTGCAAAGCTTCTTTCTGGACCTGGAGTTCTTCCACTCGTTTCAGGATCTGCGTTCTGGCAGTGGTGGAAATGCCATCTGCCAGAGAATCGATCAGTGCATCTATCTTATGTTGCAGTTCGGATTGTTGCCGACGGAGAATTGCCAGCTCTCTGTCCGTTTCTTCCCAGCTTTTTTGATAGAAGTGTTTGCGTTTCTCCAGTTGGGAAATTACGCTCTGTGCCGTCCAGGGCAACTTTTCTACCTGTTCCAGAACAAGGGTATCCAGCAAATTGCCTGGCGCATTTTTCCCACTACATAGACTGTTTTTACTGCGCTCCTTTTTCTTGCAAACATAGGTATAGGCGGGGGTTCCATCTTCCAAGCTTCGTGAAGACAGTTTAGGATACATCCGCTCTCCACAATTGCACCACAACAGCCCCGTCAAAAGAGCCGTATTGCGTCGTGGTTTACGATAGGCGCTGGATTTATTTCGTTCCAATGATTCTTGGACTTGAATCCATGTTTTACCCGGAATCAGTCCCGGATGCTTTCCCACTGAAACGATCCACTGATCCACGGGAAGGTGCAAGGTGGTCTTTCCTTTTTGCTGCTGAGTCCGATGGTAGGCCATAACGCCGTGAATTCCGTCAAATTCCTCCGGACGAGCAGACAGATCCGCCTGTTTCGAAACAAAATATCCATAGGCATCCTGATCCGCTATGAGGTAAACAGGGTTTTGAAGAATTCCTCTGAGAGAAAATCGTGTAAAATCTCTCCCGTTTTTTGTCTTCACATGACGGGCCAACAATGCAGCCTCTGTGGCCGTGAGGGAATCTGTTTCCCCATACAAATGAAAAATTTCCAGGACAAGGGTTTCTTCCTGGGGAATCAACTTCAGATGACAAGTTCTCACTTTCTTTCCGCCCAGGGAAATGGTTTCCTCGGCTTGAGAGCAATATCCAGTAGGCGTAACACCTCCCAACCACCGTCCTGTTTTGGCCAGTTCCCGCATGTTATCCCGAATCCGTTCCGCAATGGTTTCCCGCTCCAGCTGGCTGAATATAGAGGCAATGTACATCATGGCCCGCCCCATGGGACTGGACGTATCAAAGTTTTCCCGAATAGAAATAAAATCCACACGCAACTTTCCCAGCTCTTCGATTAAGGCTGCAAAGTCGCCAATGTTACGACTGATTCGATCCAACCGGTATACAACTACCGCTTTTATCTGACGATCTCTTGCGGCCTTCATCATCTGCTGAAATCCCGGGCGGTTCAGATTGCCACCGGAAAAACCTTCGTCTTCAAATACAGCTGCCGTGTCGGCATACTGCTCCCCAAAATTGGCGCGAATGTAGGTCCTGCATAGTTCTACCTGGTTGCCTACACTTTCCCCTTTCCCGGTAAATCGGGATTTGTGGAGAGATTTCCTGAACTTTCCTTATTTTACAGGCTTTTCAGCCCATTA
>UQQZ01000023.1 GCA_900543305.1 uncultured Oscillospiraceae bacterium | reverse complement strand
CAGGTGCTACCGGTGCCACAGGTCCCACCGGACCTCAAGGGGCCACGGGCCCTCAGGGCGATCCCGGTCCCACAGGGCCAACAGGCCCTGCCGGTGTGGCAGGTGCTACCGGGGTGGCGGGAACGGTAGAAATAGGGACCGTCACAACAGGAGATCCGGGAAGCGATGCATCTGTAACCAATGTGGGGACCCTGGAAAACGCCATCCTGGACTTTGTTCTTCCCCGAGGTGCCGCGGGTCCCACAGGTGCTACCGGTGCCACAGGTCCCACCGGACCTCAAGGGGCCACGGGCCCTCAAGGTAATCCAGGTCCCACGGGGCCAACAGGCCCTGCCGGTGCCACTGGGCCTACAGGTCCCACAGGTGCAACGGGTGTTGTTCCCCCAGACAGTGCCGCTTCCTTTTTCAACTATCAGGGATTGTTTACTCCTGGACAGCAGATCGATTTATTTCCCCAAGCGGAGGATCCCACGGGAAAGATCACGTTGGCGAACAGCCAAACGGTAACATTGGCCCCGGGAAACTACCTAGTTTCCTATAAGGTTTCCGCTACGTTGGATCAACCGGGATATTTACAGGTGACGCCCAGCTACAATGGGACACCCCATTTGGAAAGCGGCGTCTATTTTGCCACAACAGCCAATGGATCCAGCGCGGGGGGAGCGGGATTCTTTATTATACAGGCTCCAGGGGGTACCACGTTTTCCCTGACCTATTCCGGATCCTTGACCGGAGAAAATGGGGAAGTCAATGTGACATTTCTTCGGCTGGAGGAAGGAAACTGAGAGGGCGCTGTTCTGCTTTTTAAAAGGCAGAACAGTGTTTTTTTATGGAAAAAAGGGAGAGAAAGGCCTTTCTTTTTGGGGGAACGTGGGAAAACCTTGCACATTTTCCGGATTCAGTGTATACTTCATCTGTATGGAAAGACGAAAGGGGGAAAAACCATGCCTTTGATCGATGTTCGGGTGAGCGAAACCCTGTCCCAGCAAAAGGAAGAGTCTCTGAAAACCCAGTTGGGTCAAGCCATATCTTTGATCCACGGAAAGTCGGAAGGCAGTTTGATGGTCCAGTTTTCAGACAACTGCCGTCTGTGGTTTGGGGGAAGCCAGGAAGGCCCTATTGTTTTTGTAAATGTGATGCTCTACGGAACTGCCTCCCAGGAAGACTATCAGGCGTTCAGCGATCGGGTGATCCCTTTGCTGGAGCAGGAGCTGGGGGCGAAGCATGTCTACCTCAAATTTGAAGAAGTGCCAAATTGGTTTTGGAACTGAAGTTTAACGTTTCCTGAAGGCGGGGCCTGAGGCGCCGTTTTCGGGAACGCTTGCTTTCCGGGGAGGGATTTTCCCTCCAAAACAGGATGACTCTCCAGCGGAATTCCGTTGGAGACAGGAGAAAGGAAGGAACCCTTATGAGCAAAAAAGTAGCGGTAATCATGGGCAGCGACAGCGACTTCCCTGTGGTGGCTCCGGCCATCAAGCGGCTGAAGTCCTTTGGCATCCCGGTGGAGGTGCGGGTCATGTCCGCCCATCGCACGCCGGACTTGGCGGCGGAATTCTCGAAGAGCGCCAAGGAAAACGGTTTTGGAGTCATTATTGCCGCGGCGGGGAAGGCAGCCCACCTGGCAGGGGTGCTGGCGGCTCACACCACTTTGCCTGTGATCGGCATTCCGGTGAAGTCCTCCACGCTGGACGGACTGGATGCCCTGCTGGCTACGGTACAGATGCCCTCGGGCATTCCGGTGGCCACGGTGGCTATCGATGGGGCTGACAATGCTGCCATTCTGGCTTGTCAGATGCTGGCTCTCTCCGACGAGGGGCTGGCGTCCCAGCTGGCACAGATGAAGCAGGATATGGCAGAGGGCGTCCAGAAGAAGAACGCCGCCCTCCAGGAAAAGGTCAACGAACTGTAAGACGGTCAGAAAATCATTGGGATCCGCCCCCTTTTCTCGCCGGGGCGGGAAAGGGGGACCATTGTATGAAGAAATCCATGCTTCGCAAGTATGCCCAATTGGCAGTACAGACGGGAATCGCGCTGAAAAAGGGCCAAGGCTGTGTGATTCAGGGGGAAGTGGAGCAGCATGAGTTTGCGGAAATGGTGGCGGAAGAAGCCTACCGTGCCGGGGCAAAATGGGTGATGCTCCAGTGGACCGACCAGGCGGTGACAAAACTCCGTTACCGGCATGAGAGCATGACTCAGCTTTCCCGAGTGGAAGAGTGGGAAAAGGCCCAGCAGCAATATTTTGTGGACACGCTGCCTGCTATGATCTACCTTTCTTCCGCGGATCCGGATGGGTTGAAGGGGGTCAATCTGGAAAAGCTCCAGAAAGCCGGTATTGCCCGGGGCAAGGCCTTTAAGCCCTATCGGGACGCCATGGACAACAAGAACCAGTGGACCATTGTAGCGGTGCCCTCCAAGAAATGGGCCAAAAAGGTGTTTCCCGGAGAGCGCTCCAGCGCAGCGGTGGAGAAGCTGTGGGAGGCCATTTTCAAGACGGTGCGGATTTCCGAAGACAACGATCCCCAAGGGGAATGGGCAGCCCACAACAGTCGGCTCAAGGCTTACTGCGACAAGCTCAATGCCCTGGATCTGGACTACCTCCACTATGAAAGTCCTCAGGGGACCAACTTTAAGTGCTGGCTGATTCCCGGAGCCCAGTGGCATGGAGGCGGGGATACCCTTCCCGACGGCACCTTCTACAATCCCAACATGCCCACCGAGGAGGTGTTCACCTCTCCCATGCGGGGCCGGTGTGAGGGCACGTTGGTTTCCACCATGCCCCTGTCCTATCAGGGAAACCTGATTGACAAATTCTCCATCACCTTTGAAAACGGCAAGGCGGTTTCCTGCAAGGCAGAGCAGGGACAGGCCCTGTTGGAAAAGCTGATCGCCATGGACGAAGGGGCAGCCATGGTGGGAGAGCTGGCTTTGGTGCCGGTGGATTCTCCCATCTATCAGGAGGGGATCCTGTTCTACAACACCCTGTTCGATGAAAACGCGGCCTGCCATGTGGCTTTGGGCATGGGTTTCAACGAGGTGATCCCCGGCTTTGAAAATATGAGCAACGAGGAATTGAAAGCCCGGGGAATCAACGATTCCATTCTCCACGAGGATTTCATGGTGGGGTCCAAGGAACTGGATATCACCGGCTACACTCGGGATGGGAAAGCAATCAAGATTTTCACCCAGGGCAACTGGGCCCTGTAAGCAGGAAAAGCAAAAGGAAAAGCCATTCTCCAGACCGGCGGGGGTACCCGGCCGGATCACAAGTTTCAGGAGTGATACATTTCATGAAAAGCTACAGCGACAGCTATAAAGCCGCGGGCGTGGATGTCACCGCGGGATACGAGTCCGTTGAACTGATGAAAAAACACGTCAAGCGCACCATGATCCCCGGGGTGGTTTCCGGCATCGGTGGCTTTGGGGGCCTGTTCCAGCCGGAGCTTTCCGGCATGAAGGAGCCTGTGCTGGTTTCCGGTACCGACGGTGTGGGCACCAAGCTGAAGGTGGCCATGCTGCTGGACAAGCATGACACCATCGGCATCGACGCGGTGGCCATGTGCGTCAACGATGTGGTGTGCTGCGGCGCCAAGCCCTTGTTCTTCCTGGATTATATCGCCTGCGGGAAGAATTTCCCCGAGAAGATCGCCCAGATCGTGGCAGGCGTGGCGGAAGGCTGTGTTCAGTCCGGCTGCGCCCTCATCGGTGGAGAGACCGCGGAGCATCCCGGCATGATGCCTGAGGAGGATTACGATTTGGCAGGTTTCACCGTGGGCATTGTGGACAAGGAGAAGATCATCGATGGTTCCCGGCTGGAGGCGGGGGATGTACTGCTGGGGGTCAAATCTTCTGGTGTCCATTCCAACGGCTTCTCCCTGGTGCGCAAGGTGTTCGGTATCGGTGCCGACGACGAGGCCAACAAGGAGATTCTGGCAAAGCACTATGAGGGGCTTTCCGCCACCTTGGGCGAGACGCTCCTGACGCCCACCCGGATCTATGTGAAATCCGCCTTGGCCGCCATTGCTGCGGCAGACGTGAAGGCCATCTCCCACATCACCGGAGGCGGCTTCTATGAAAACATTCCCCGTATGCTGAAAGAGGGACTCACCGCCAAGATTGAAAAAGCGGCCGTACCGGTGCTGCCCATTTTCGACCTGATTCAGAAAACCGGGAACATTCCGGAACGGGATATGTTCAACACCTTCAATATGGGCGTAGGCCTGTGTGTGGCTGTGTCCAAAGAGACGGCTCAGAAGGCCATGGACGCTTTCCGGGAAGCTGGGGAAGAGGCTTTGGTTCTGGGTGAAGTCACCCAGGGAGACGAGGGGGTTGTGCTGTGCTGAACATTGGCGTTCTGGTGTCCGGCGGCGGCACCAATCTCCAGAAGCTCATCGACGCCCAGGGGGCCGGACAGATTGAAAATGGCCAGTTGCGGGTAGTCATCTCCAGCCGCCCGGACGCTTACGCGTTGGAACGGGCTAAACAGGCTGGCATCGAAGCCATCACCCTGCGCCGGAAGGATTACGATTCGGTGGAAACCTACAGCCAGGCTTTGATTGACGCCCTTCGGGAGCGCCAGGTGGACCTGGTGGTTCTGGCAGGGTTCTTGACCATTACCGGCGACAACTTTGTGGAGGCTTTCCGGAACCGGATCATCAACGTGCATCCGGCCCTGCTGCCCTCTTTCGGGGGGAAGGGCTATTACGGGCTCCACGTCCATGAGGCGGTGCTGGCCCGGGGCGTGAAGGTCACCGGTGCAACGGTGCACTTTGTCAATGAAGTGTGCGACGGCGGCCCCATCATCCTCCAGAAAGCGGTGGATGTCAAGGAAGGGGACACCCCGGAGATCCTCCAAAAACGGGTGATGGAAGAAGCCGAGTGGATCCTGCTGCCTCAGGCGGTTTCTCTGTTCTGTCAGGGAAAGCTGTCCGTGAAAGACGGCGTGGTACACATTGCGGAGTAAGGATTCGGCAGGGAAGGCTCCTGCCGGTTGATCAGGGAAAGAGAGGAGCAGATCCAATATGAAACCAGTGGATATCAAGCAGGACCTGGCGGGGAACAGCTACCCCGGCCGGGGCATTGTCATCGGACAGAGCGAGGACGGCGCCAAAGCCGTGATCGCCTATTTCATCATGGGCCGCAGTGAAAACAGCCGTAACCGGGTCTTTGTGGAGGAGGGAGAGGGAATTCGCACCCAGGCCTTCGACCCGGCCAAGCTTTCGGATCCCTCTTTGGTGATTTATGCCCCGGTGCGGGTGCTGGGAGACCACACCATCGTCACCAACGGAGATCAGACCGACACCATCTACGACTTTATGAACGAGGGCAAGACCTTTGAGGAGGCCCTGCGCACCCGCACCTTCGAGCCCGATGGCCCCAACTATACCCCTCGCATCTCCGGCATCGTCAGCCGGAAGGAAGGCGGTTTTACCTACAAGCTCTCCATTTTGAAGAGCACCGATGGCAACCCGGACCAAGCCCAGCGTTTCTTCTTTGAGTACGAGCCCCAGGTGGGTTTGGGCCACTTTATCCACACCTACAAGTGTGACGGCAACCCCATCCCCTCCTATGAAGGGGAACCCACTCCCGTGCAGGTGGAGGGAACCATCGACGAGTTTACCGACGCTCTGTGGGAGAACTTGAACGGAGACAACAAAGTTTCCCTGTTTGTCCGGTATATCGACCTCGGAACCGGGGAGACGGAAACCCGGATCGTCAACAAGAATCAGTGATTTTTCAGAAAGGAAGAAAGAACCATGGCAAATGAACTTGCTTTGAAATATGGCTGCAACCCCAACCAGAAGCCTTCTCGTATTTTTATGAAGGACGGCTCTCAGCTGCCCGTCACCGTTTTAAACGGCAAGCCCGGATATATCAACTTTCTGGACGCCCTGAACAGCTGGCAGCTGGTGAAAGAGCTGAAAGCTGCCACCGGCCTGCCTGCCGCCGCTTCTTTTAAGCACGTCAGCCCTGCCGGCGCCGCTGTGTACGTGCCCCTTTCCGACACCTTGAAGAAGATCTATTTCGTGGACGATCTGGAGCTTTCTCCCATTGCCTCTGCTTACGCTGCTGCCCGTGGTGCGGACCGGATGTCCTCTTACGGGGACTGGGCGGCGCTGTCCGACGTGTGCGACAAGGAGACTGCCCTGCTGCTCAAGCGGGAAGTGTCCGACGGCGTCATTGCTCCCGGCTACACCGACGAGGCCCTGGAGATTCTGAAGCAAAAGCGCAAAGGCGGCTACAACGTGGTGCAGATCGATCCCGAGTATGTTCCCGCTCCGGTGGAGCACAAGGACGTGTTCGGTGTCACCTTTGAGCAGGGCAGAAACGAGCTGAAGATTGACGAGAGTCTGCTGGAAAATCTGCCCACCCAGAATAAAAACCTCACTCCCGAAGCCAAGCGGGATCTGATCGTTTCCCTGATCACCCTGAAGTACACCCAGTCCAATTCCGTGTGCTATGTGAAAAATGGCCAGGCCATTGGCGTGGGAGCCGGTCAGCAGAGCCGTGTCCATTGCACCCGTTTGGCAGGCAACAAGGCGGACAACTGGTATCTGCGCCAGTGTCCCAAGGTGTTGAACCTGCCCTTTAAGCCTGGAATCCGCCGCCCTGATCGGGACAACACCATCGACGTGTACATCGGGGACGAGTACATGGATGTGTTGGCGGATGGTGTCTGGGAGCAGTTCTTCACGGAGAAGCCGGAAGTCTTTACCCGGGAGGAGCGCCGTGCTTGGCTGGATACCATGACCGGTGTGGCTTTGGGTAGTGACGCTTTCTTCCCCTTTGGAGACAATATCGAGCGGGCTCACAAGAGCGGCGTGGCGTATATCGCCCAGCCTGGTGGATCCATCCGGGACGATCACGTGATTGAGACCTGCGATAAGTACAACATCGCCATGGCCTTCACTGGGATCCGGCTGTTCCATCACTGAGAAAAGAGATGGGGAGACAGAAGTCTTCCCAGGGGGATTTTGACGGAAGGGAAAGAAACGGATGAGAAAAGCGATCTTTTGGGATTTCGACGGTACCCTCACCCGATCCTATCCCATGTGGACTCAGACAGTCCTGGAAGCGGCCGCTCCCTTTGCTCAGGAGTACGGTATCACCTTTGAGAAGTTGCGGCCTTTTTTGGCCAAAGGGTTTCCCTGGCATCCCGACGGAGATCCCACAGTGACGGGGGATGCCTGGTGGGAAGACCGGGTCCGGAAATTTACCGCCGCCTACCGGAGCTTTGGCGTGCCGGAGACTCTGGGGGAGCAGGCTGCCCGCACGGTGCGGGAACGGATTCTGGATCCCCGAAAGTATCAGGTGTATCCCGATGCTTCGGCGGTATTGGCTTTGTGTGCATACAAAGGCTATAAAAATTACCTGCTTTCCGACAATTTTCCGGAACTGGAGGAGCTGTTGGAAAAGCTGTATCTCCGGCCCTTTTTCACGGGATGCTTGGTTTCTGGAAAGGTGGGGCTCAATAAACCGGATGTGCGTCTGTTCCGGAAAGCGGAATTGATGGCCCATTTTCCCAGCCTGATCTGGATGGTGGGGGACAATCCCGCCGCTGACCTGAAAGGCGCCAAAAGGGCCGGTTGGCATGGGGCCCTGGTGCACTGGGGCCAGGGCAGAAATGCTCAGGCGGATCTGTGCTGCGACACATTGACAGAACTGCTGCATCACCTGTAAGGGTCGATCCGAAGGCTTTGGGGAATCCCGTAGGCGGTGTTTGGAAACATGGCGGGGGAGATGAGACCCCTGGAAGGAAAGGAAGAAAAGAATGAAGATTCTTGTAATCGGCAGCGGCGGGCGTGAGCACGCCATTGTGCGGAAGTTGAAGGAAAGTCCCCAGGTGGAGAAGGTTTACTGTGCCCCTGGCAACGGCGGCATTTCCCGGGATGCAGAATGTGCTTCCGTGGGCGCCATGGACAAAGAGGGCATGCTGGCCCTGGCCCGGGAGAAGGGTGTAGACCTTGTGTTTGTGGCGCCGGACGATCCCCTGGCTGCTGGCATGGTGGATTATCTGGAAGAAGCCGGGTTCCCTTGCTTTGGTCCCAATGCCAAGGCAGCGGAGATTGAAAGCAGTAAGGTGTTCTCCAAAAACCTGATGAAGCAGTATGGAATTCCCACGGCAGGCTACGAAGTCTTTTCCGATCCTGCCCAGGCTCTGGAGTATATCCGGAAACAGGGAACCTATCCGGCTGTGGTGAAAGCGGACGGCCTGGCCTTGGGAAAAGGGGTAGTGATCGCCCAGAACGAGGAAGAGGCGAAAAATGCCCTGCATTCCATTATGGAGGACAAAATCTTCGGAGAATCGGGCAGCCAGGTGGTGGTGGAGGAATTCCTCACGGGTCCGGAAGTTTCCGTGCTGGCCTTTACCGACGGCAAGGTGCTCAAGCCCATGGTGTCCTCCATGGACCACAAGCGGGCCTATGACGGAGACAAGGGTCCCAATACCGGTGGTATGGGCACCATCAGCCCCAATCCCTTCTACACGGAAGAAGTGGCCAAGGAGTGCATGGAGAAGATCTTCCTTCCCACCATGGAGGCCATGAATCGGGAAGGCCGCACCTTTAAGGGCTGCCTCTACTTTGGCCTGATGCTCACTCCCCAGGGTCCCAAGGTGATCGAATACAATTCTCGGTTTGGGGATCCGGAAACCCAGGTGGTTTTGCCCCGGCTGGATACGGATTTTGCAGAGATCGTAAAAGCGGTGGCAGAAGAACGCCTGTCCCAGGTGGAAGTCCGGTGGAAGGAGCAGGCCAGCGCCTGCGTGGTGATTGCCAGCGGGGGATATCCTGGCAGCTATAAAAAAGGAATGGAAATTCACGGCCTGGACGAAAACGGCCAGGCAGAAGGGGTCACTGTTTACCATGCGGGAACCAAATGGGAAGACGGAAAGTTCTTCACCAACGGTGGCCGTGTGCTGGGTGTGACAGCCTTGGGAGATACCCTGGAGGAAGCCTTGGACAAAGCCTATGCAGGGGTGGAAAAGATCACTTTTGAAGGGGCTATGTACCGCAAGGATATCGGCCGGACCCATAAGAGGTAATGGAGCCGGAGAACCGGAAGAAGGGGTGCGGAAGGCAGGAGGTCAAAACGGCTTCCTAAGAAAGGACGAAAGAATCCAATGAATGAAAAGAAAAGAGTGGCAATTTTCCTAGGAATCGTGTTCCTGGTCGCCTGGGTGGCCTATGGAGCCGCCTGGTTCAACGGGATGCATTACGGAGATAGCAATTTCCGGGTAGTGCTGACTGTGGCGGCATTCCTTCCTACCCTGGCCATGATCATTTGCCGCAAGCTGGGGGATGAAGGTTACGACCTGGACGACGCGTATATTGCCCTGCATCTGCGGGGGAATATCCGTCGGTACCTGTTCGCTTACTTTTTCCCGCTGTTTCTTGTATGTTTGACCTGTCTGCTGTTTTTTGCCGTATTTCCCGGCAGCTGCGACATGAAGGCTTCGGCGTTCTTGTCGGGAATGGCGGATGCAGGGGTGGAGGAAGACCAGGCCATCGGCGCTCTGTACTCCCAGATCATGATGACCATTATTGCGGGACCCCTGATCAACGTCATCACCACCTTCGCGGAGGAATTGGGATTCCGCGGCTATTTGCTCCCCAAGCTGAAAAATCAGTTTCACAAGTTTGCGGGGATCAAAAGCGCTTTGGTGACCAGTGTTATCTGGGCGGCATGGTATCTGCCTCTTTACGGGGATGGATATCTGTACGGCACAGGGTATCCCGGTGCTCCGGTGTTGGGGTTTGTGACAGGATTTTTATTCTATGCCCTGCTGGGTGTAGTGATTTCCTATCTGACCTTTAAGACCGGCAGCGTGATTCCCGGAGCGCTCATGCGTAGCGGGATCAGCGCTATGGCAGTCACCGGCATTTACTTTACCCAAGGCAACACCTACCTGGTGGTTGGACCCAGTGTATATGGCCTGTTTGGCTGCCTGGCCCTGTTGATTTTCGCTTTGCTTTACGGGTTGCGGCTGGTGCGGACCGAGCGCCAGGGGACGCTTTACTATGCTCCCCCACCACCCAGAAAGAAACGGGAAAAGAAAAAGGTATCGGGAAAATAGCTATCTTTTTTCCACAACGGACGGATTGTTTTTACCAATACTCCCCTTGCTACGGCAGGGGGAGTATTGTATAATTATAAGTATATTTATCAAACGAGGTGGTATTCTTCATGAAAATCAGTTTTTCGACTTTGGCCTGCCCAGATTTTTCCTGGGTTGACATTTATTCCATGGCCAAGGATCTGGGCTTTGGGGGCATTGAGGTCCGCGGGCTAGGGGAAGACATTTTCGCAGTCAACGCCCGGCCGTTTACCGATGAACAGCTACCCAAAACCGTGGAGAAACTACGCTCTCTAGGGCTGGAAATCCCCTGCTTGGCTTCCGGCTGCGGCCTGAAGTACAAAGAGGACTTCGACAAGAATGTCTCGGAAGTTACCCAGTACATCGTACTTGCAAAAAAGCTGGGCACCCCTTATATCCGGGTGCTTGGGGACCGGTATCCCCAGCCTGAGGGCGAAGTGGACGACGAATTTGTAGTCTCTGCCCTGAAGCTACTAGGCACTATCGCTCAGGGGTTTGGGGTCAGCTTGCTGGTGGAAACCAACGGCGTCTATTCTGATACTCGCCGCCTGCGGAATCTGCTGGACCAGGTAAATCTTCCTTCTGTGGCAGCCCTGTGGGATATGCACCACCCGTATCGGTATGGAGGAGAATCCCCCAAGGAGACTGTGGAGCATCTGGGCTCCTACATCAAATATGTTCATGTCAAGGACAGCGTCATGGTGGACGGCAAAGTTCAGTACCGGTTGATGGGTGAAGGTGATCTGCCCATTGAGGAAATGCTGGATGCTTTGGTGGACGTGGGCTATGACGGATACATCTCCCTGGAATGGGTCAAGCGCTGGGCTCACGAGCTTTCCGATGCCGGCGTTGTTTTCCCCCAGTTTGCCAATTACATGCACGATTATTTCTCCGGTCTCTCCATGAAGGAAGGAGAATTGCAGGACGACAACCGTCATGCGGGCAAATATGTGTGGCCCAAGGAAACCTTGATCGACGCCACCTTCCCCGATGTGTTGGACCGGATGGTCAAGGAATTCCCGGATCAGCTCTGCTTCCGCTATACAGAGATGGATTACACCCGGACCTATTCTCAGTTCCGGGACGACGTGGACCAGTTTGCCCGGGCCTTGATTGCCATGGGGGTAAAGAAAGGAGACCATGTGGCCATTTGGGCCACCAACGTGCCTCAGTGGTACATCACCTTCTGGGCCACCACCAAGATCGGCGCCGTGCTGGTGACGGTGAACACCGCTTACAAGATTCACGAGGCAGAGTATCTGCTGCGCCAGTCGGACACCCACACCTTGGTGATGATCGATGGCTTTAAGGATTCCGATTATGTGGGCATTATGAAGGAATTGTGCCCCGAGCTGAAAGAGTGCCTGCCCGGCAAGCTGCACAGCAAGCGGCTTCCCGTGCTGCGGAACATCATCACCATTGACAGTCAGCAGCCTGGCTGCTACACTTGGGAACATGCTTTGGGATTGGGCGACTCCGTGCCTCCCACGGAGGTGGAAGTGCGCCGCCGCCGGGTCCACAAGGACGATGTGTGCAACATGCAGTACACCTCCGGTACCACCGGATTCCCCAAGGGCGTTATGCTGACCCATTACAACGTGGTCAACAACGGCAAGGCCATCGGCGACTGTATGGATCTTTCTACGGCGGACAAGATGATGATCCAAGTGCCCATGTTCCACTGCTTCGGTATGGTCCTTGCCATGACTGCTGCCATGACTCATGGCACGTCCATGTGCCCCATCACGGCCTTCTCGCCCAGAAAGGGTCTGCACTGCATCAACCAGGAACAGATCACTGCTTTCCACGGTGTGCCTACCATGTTTATTGCCATGCT
This sequence comes from uncultured Oscillospiraceae bacterium, assembly GCA_900543305.1. Taxonomy (GTDB): domain Bacteria; phylum Bacillota; class Clostridia; order Oscillospirales; family Acutalibacteraceae; genus Acutalibacter. The sequence goes on along the minus strand of UQQZ01000023.1, from coordinate 22,944 downwards.
GGAGCACCCGGATTTTGAAAAGACCGATTTCTCCCACATGCGCACGGGTATTATGGCCGGCTCTCCCTGTCCTGTAAAGGTGATGCAGGATGTGGTGGACAAGATGCACATGTCCGAAATCTGCATTACCTACGGCCAGACCGAAGCCTCTCCCGGCTGCACCATGTCCAAGACCACTGATTCTTTGGACGTGCGCGTGAACACGGTGGGTGGAGCCATGTTTGGCGTCCAGTGCAAGATCGTGGACCCGGAAACCGGCGAAGACCTGCCTGACGATGTGGACGGCGAGTTTGTGGCCAAGGGGTACAACATCATGAAGGGTTACTACAAGATGCCCGAAGCCACCGCTGCGGCCATTGACCGGGACGGCTGGCTCCACACCGGCGACTTGGCCCGGCGGACGCCTGACGGCAACTACAAGATCACCGGCCGGATCAAGGACATGATTATCCGGGGCGGCGAGAACATCTACCCCAAGGAGATCGAAGACTTCATCTACACCCATCCCAAGGTTCGGGACGTGCAGGTGATCGGTGTGCCCGACGAGCAGTACGGTGAAGAGATCATGGCCTGCGTGATCCTCAAGGAAGGGGAAACCTCCGATGAGGAGGAGATCAAGACCTATGTCCGGGATCACATGGCCAAGCACAAGGTGCCTCGTTATGTGACCTTCGTGGATGAATTCCCCATGAACGCTGCGGGCAAGATTTTGAAATACAAGATGCGGGAGAACGCTGTGGAGCTGTTGAAGCTGCAAAAGGCGGACTCCATTGTCACGGCGTAAGCCGCTGAAAAGAGAATGGGAACGGGAAAGGGGTTGCTCTTTCCCGTTTTTTCTCCCTATCTCCCCAGACCGGGGAAAATCCGAGCAAAGAAAGGAAGATTGCGTATGAAAGCGCCTGTAACCTTTGCCATTGCAGGGTTTGGCGATCGGGGCAGCACCTATGCTTCCATGGAGAAGCTGTTCCCGGACAAAATGAAGGTAGTGGCCGTAGCGGACTTGGATCCGGCCAAGGTGCAGAAGGCCAAGGAGCTCTACAACATTCCGGAGGAACACTGTTTTTCCAGCGCGGAAGAGATGCTGGAGCAAGAGAAACTGGCGGACGTAATGGTGGTTTCCACCATGGACCGGCAGCATGTGGACCATGCCATTCCCGCCTTGCGGAAAGGCTATCACATTTTGATGGAAAAGCCCATCTCTCCTGACCTGGCCAAATGCCAGGAGATCCTCCAGGTGGCCCAGGAGTGCCCTGGAAAGATCATTGTCTGCCATGTGCTCCGGTACACGGCCTTCTACAACAAGCTGAAGGAGTTGATCCAGAGCGGCAGAATCGGAGATGTGGTGACCATCTGTGCCAACGAAAATGTTGCATACTGGCATCAGGCCCATTCCTTTGTCCGTGGCAACTGGCGGAATTCTCAGGAGACCAGTCCCATGATCCTGCAGAAGTCCTGTCATGATATGGACATTCTCACCTGGCTGCTGGGGAAAAAATGCAAGTCGGTATCCTCCTTTGGCAGCACCCAGCTGTTCAAACCCGAACGGGCGCCGGAAGGAGCTGCCCTCCGTTGCCTGGACGGCTGCAAAGCCAAGGATTCCTGCGTTTTTGACGCAGAGAAAATCTATATCACCAGTCCTAAAACAGGGCGCCTCCACGGTTCCGGCTGGGCAGGTTCTATCCTCAGCGTGGAGAATACCCTGGAAAGCACCTACAAGGCTTTGCGGGAAGGTCCCTATGGCCGGTGTGTTTACCACTGCGACAACGATGTGGTGGATCATCAGCAGACGAACCTGCTCATGGAAGACGGTTCCACCATCAGCTTTACCATGTGTGCCTTTACGGAAGACTGTTACCGGTACTTTAAGGCCATGGGCACTTTGGGCGAGATTGAAGGGGACATGAAGTCCAACGTGATCCGGGTGCGGGAGTTCGGCAAGGGAGAAGAAGTGATCGATGTAGGCCAGCTGACGGAAGACCTGAAGGGACACGGCGGCGGCGACAGCGGGATCATTGCGGATTTCCTGGAGATGCTTCTCCAAGACCAGGAACCCAACGAGCGCACCACCACCTTGGCTCACTCTATGGAAAGCCATTTTATTGCCCTGGCTGCGGAGGAATCCCGTCTCCATGGGGGCAAAGTGATCGATTTGGAAGAATTTAAAAAGCGCGGATAACTTTTCCAATGTTTCTTGGAAAAGTGTGGAAAAAAGGGACAGAGACCCAGACAACCGAAGGGCTGGGGTTTCTGTCCCTTTTTGCGCTTGTGGGAGGATTACCGCTGTAATAAGGATTGTTCCGTTTCCGCTCGGAGGGTTTCCTCCGCGGTGGACACCAGGAACCGATAAATGGGGAACAGCAGTCGGAAGCCTTCCAGAAGAGCGGAAGGCAGCTCCGGGGAAAACAAGAGAGAAAAGTCGTGGCTGTCCTTGGTAAAGGAAAGATTGCGCCGTTCCAGCCAGATCTGTTCCTCCGGGGTTCGGTGGCCAAAACGGGGCCGTTTATAGCAATCTCCCTCCATGAGAAATGTTTTTTGGCCGAGAAAGGCCTTTTGAGCTTCCTGAAACTCTGGGTCCCCTGCCAGAATCCGTCCGCGAAGGGTGTTCATAAAGGCGGTGGAAGCGTGGTAGAAACCGCAGCCGTAAGAAAAACCGTCCTGATTGATTTCAAAATACATGCTGGGATATTCTGTGCCGTGCATTCTGCCGCCCCGTTTGAAGATGATCCACATGTGATCCCGATAGAGGGAAGGATCCTTGGTGTAGCGGGTATCCCGCCAAATGCGGCAGATGGTCTTGTCTACTTTGGGTTCCGTTTGAAACTGGGGATCCAGCTCCAGCATGGTGGGAGAAAGTTCCTGAACCAGCTGCCGCAAAGGTTCCAGGACCAGAGTCTGATAGTCGCGTTTATGTTCGGCAAACCAGGATCGGCTGTCATGAAGGCGGTTTTCAAAGAGAAATTCCAAAGTTTTCTGGGAAAAAGGGGTGGTCATGGTTACAATCCTTTTCAAAGTCAAAAAGCTCCCCGGCACAGGGTTTGCCGGGGAGTTTTTGAAAATCTCGCAATCTGTCAGTTCAAATCCATCAATTTGGCGCTGACGCCTTCCAATCCGTTAAAGGATTCCACCATACGGTTGATGGTTTCCCGATCGCCGCAGGCCTGCAGCATGATGACGCCGTCATCGGAGCAAAACTCCTCGCTGGTTTCATGGAGACCCACCCGCAGCTTGATGTTGCAGCCGAACTCGGTCAAAGCTTTTTGCAGATTCAGGGCATTGGCATGACGGTGGTCCACTCGCAAACCGATGATATAGTAGCAGTTCATGGGATCTACCTCCGATTCTCTGTATTTTGCCCGGTCCCCAGGACGGGCTTCATTACGGTTAGTATACCATTTTTTCCCGAAAGATACAAGGGAGCCCTCCAATGCCCTCAGAAAGTTTTTTTTCGCAGAGTGAAACCACCCTTGACGGGAAGAAAAAAATCGTGTACAATTGGACTAGTTAGTTAAGACTAATCAAAGCAAATCCATTTGTTTTCCCATCAAAATAATGGGGGACAATGGTTAGCTTTAACTAATTCAAGGGTTTCCCTCTCAGACGGGGAGACGCTGCAAGAACCACCGAGAATCCATGGGAAAGAGGGAAACTATGAGCGTTGTAATCGTGGGCGGAAACGAACGGATGGCAGCCCAGTATGAGGGGATTTGCCGGGAGCATGGCTGTAAGGCCAAAGTGTTTACCAAAGAAAGCGGTTCTCTCAAGCGCAAGTTGGGCACACCGGACTTGCTGATTCTATTTATCAGCACGGTGTCTCACAAGATGGTCATCAGCGTAACCCAAGAGGCCAAAAAGAATTGCATTCCCGTAACCCGCATCCACACCAGCAGCGCTACTGCCTTGCGGGCGGCCCTTTCGGCGTGGACAGGGATGGTTTGAAAGGGGGATTGAGGCGGTATGGATGGAGGATGGAGTACGGCAATTATCTGCCTGGTGCTTGTTTTGATTTGCGTACTGGGGGTGCGCAGTTACCTGAAAAAGCTTCACACAGGGTGCTGTGGGTCCGGGGATGAACCGGTGAAACGGATTGGTCCCCAGGACAGAAATCCCTCCCACTACCCCTATGGGAAGGTGCTGCAGATTGAAGGGATGCACTGCCAGAATTGTGCTGCCCGGGTGGAAAATGCCTTTCACAGGGAAGAAGGGGTCCTGGCTCGGGTGCAGCTGGGTAAAGGCAGAGCGGTGGTGTTGTCCAAGCGGGAAATCCCGGACGAAACGCTGAAACAGATGGTGAGGCGTCTGGGATACCGTGTGGTGGAAATCCATCAAGGACGGGCCTGATCAGACGCTTCTGAAGGGGGAACGAGGACATTTTGGGGAAACCCGGAATGTCCTCGTTTTGCTGTGCAGCAAGCCACTGGATTCCGGTGTGAAGGGTGACGGGGAGAACCAAGGAGGGACAGGGAAAATCCCGGGGGAAGGCGTTGACTTGAGAAAGCGGCGGCGTGTATAATGGAGGCAAAAGAGGGCCTAAACGGCCCAGTGAGATTTAGGAGGATGTTGTGTGATGAAAGAGTTTCTGAAAGAAGATTTTCTTTTGACAACCCCTACGGCCCAGGAGCTGTACGATCAGGTGGCGTCCACCTTGCCGATTTTGGATTACCACTGCCATATTGACCCCAAGGAAATCGCCGAGGACCGCCGGTTTGAAAATATCACCCAGGTGTGGCTGGGAGGAGACCATTACAAGTGGCGGTTGCTGCGGGCCAACGGAGCGGGGGAGCCCTGGGTGACAGGGGATGCGCCGGACCGGGAAAAATTTCAGAAATGGGCGGAGACTTTGGAACTGGCCATCGGCAATCCTTTGTACCATTGGAGCCACCTGGAATTGAAGCGGTATTTTGGATATGAAGGGATATTAAACGGAGATACGGCGGAAGAGGTGTGGCAGCTGACGAAAGAAAAGCTGGCCCAGCCTTCCATGAGCGCCCGGAACCTGATTGTCAACTCTGGGGTGCGGCTGCTGTGCACCACCGATGACCCGGCGGACGACTTGCACTGGCACAAGGTTTTGGCAGCGGATCAGACGTTCCCGGTGAAGGTATTGCCTGCCTGGCGGCCGGACAAGGCCATGAACTTGCAGAAGCCCGGATATCCCCAGTACTTGGAGAAATTGGGACAAGCAGCAGGGGTGGAGATTCACAGCTATGGGGCTTTGAAGGAGGCCTTGAAGGCGCGGATGGCGGAGTTTGACGCCTTGGGATGCCGGGCCAGCGACCACGGCCTGACGGAGGCAGTGTACCGGCCGGTGGAAGAGGAAGCTCTGGAAGCCATCTTCCAGAAGGCATTGGCCGGGGAGCCGGTGACCTTGGAAGAGCAGGAAGCGTTCCAGACAGGGTTCCTGACCTTTGCAGCGGGAGAATACCGGAAGCTGGGCTGGGTGATGCAGCTTCACTACGGATGCAAGCGGGACAACAACACCCGCATGTACGGGAAAATCGGGCCCGATACCGGTTTTGACTGTGTGCTTCAAGGGACTCCTTCCCGGAAGATAGCGGACTTTTTGGATTCTCTCAGCAGAGAGGATGCCCTGCCCAGAATGGTCCTTTACAGCTTGAATCCCAATGATGACGAGGGTCTCAATTCCGTGGTGGGATGTTTCCAGGACGGAACGCCCTTGGGCCGAGTTCAGCAGGGTGCTGCCTGGTGGTTTAACGATCACAAGGCCGGCATTACCAAGCAGCTGACCGCCTTTGCCAATGGGGGACTTTTGGGAAACTTTATCGGGATGCTTACCGATTCCCGGAGTTTTCTGTCTTATCCCCGCCACGAATATTTCCGCCGGATTCTCTGCGACTTAATCGGCGGATGGGTGGAAACCGGGGAATACCCCAAGGATTGGAAAGCTCTGGAAAGGATGGTCAAGGGGATCTGTTACAACAACGCGGTAGAATTTTTCGGCTTCCCCTTGGAACGGGTGTAACCGATTCCCACAGGGAAGCAAGGAGGAAACGCAGTGAAAGCACAGTTTGGAGCGGTGATTGTAGCCGCCGGTAATTCCAGACGCATGGGAGGAAAAACCTCCAAAGTGCTGGAGCAATTGAATGGAAAACCGGTGCTGCTCTATTCCTTTGAGACTTTGGCAGCTTGTCCACGGGTGGGAGAGCTGGCGGTGGTTTGCCGGGAAGGAGACCAAGTCCAGATTCGGGAGATCCTTTCCGGTGTTACGGAGAAACCGGTGAAGGTGGTGCCCGGGGGAAAAGAGCGTCAAGACTCTGTTCTGGCTGGAGTGCAGGCTCTTTCCACCCCTTGGGAATATCTGCTGATCCACGACGGAGCCCGTCCTCTGGTGACAGAGGAAGTGGTGGAAAGGGTGTGTGTGGACGCCCTCCACTACGGTTCTGCCACGGCGGCGGTGCCAGTAAAAGATACCTGTAAACTGGCGGACGGGGAAGGGTTTGTGGAATCCACCCCGCCCCGGGAACAGCTCATGGCAGTGCAGACTCCCCAGATTTTTCAGCGGGAGGCATATCTGGCTGCTGTGGAACAGGCACGGAAACTGGGCCGCTCCTATACGGATGACTGCCAGTTGATCGAGGCAGCGGGAGGCAAGGTGAAATTGACCCTGGGGGACTATCGGAACTTAAAGCTGACCACCCCAGAGGATCGGGTGACGGCTGGCGCCTATTTGCAAAAGGAGGAACACAGAATGCGTGTGGGAAGCGGATACGACGTTCACCGGCTGGTGGAAAACCGGAAGCTGATTTTGGGTGGGGTGGAGATTCCCTACGAAAAGGGGCTTCTAGGCCATTCGGACGCGGATGTGCTGGCCCACGCCATTGCTGATGCCCTGTTGGGTGCTGCTGCTCTAGGGGACATCGGAAAGCTGTTTCCGGATACGGATCCCCGGTATGAAGGAGCAGACAGTCTGGTGCTGTTGGGTCGTGTGTGCGCCCTGCTAGGAGAAAAAGGCTACTCCATCGGGAATATTGATGCCACTGTTATCGCCCAAAAGCCCAAACTGGCTCCCTTTATTGAGACCATGCGGGAAAATCTGGCGGATGCCTGCGGGGTTTCCGTTTCCCAGGTCAGCGTAAAGGCCACTACCGAGGAGGGACTGGGATTTACGGGAACCGGGGAAGGCATTGCGGCTTCAGCGGTGTGTTTGTTGGAGGGTTGAACCCAAGAGAGCTCTTTGCATAGAATGGGAGTAAGACCGATTCGTGCAAGAGTAATGAGGTGATCTTTTGGGCAAGCCATTGATTGTGGTCAGCTCCGTGACCTATGCCATGAAAGGGCGGGACCTGTTGTTCCGTCACGGCATCCGGGGCTATGTGGAGCGCATTCCGAAAACAGGGGAGACGGGATGCGGATATGGAATTTATGTACCCCAAGGGGCGGACGCGGCAGAACGGATCCTGTTGGAAAACCGCATTCGGGTGTTAAAGCGCATGGAACAGGAGGGGGATCGCCCATGATCTACCTGGACAACAGCGCCACCACCTTCCCCAAACCCCTGGCAGTGCGCCGGGAGATGCAGCGTGCCATGACGGAATTTGGAGCCAATCCCGGCCGGAGCGGATATGCCATGTGCCTGCGCACCACCCAGGCCCTCTACGAGGTGCGAAAAGAGGCAGCCTCCTTTTTTGGAGCTTCCGGACCCGAGTGCGTCCTGTTTCAGCCTAGTTGTACCCAGGCTATCAACCTGGTCCTCAAGGGAAGCCTGAATCCGGGAGACCATGTGGTAATTTCCGACCTGGAGCACAACGCGGTGACCCGGCCTCTTACGGCTCTGAAAGAGAGCAAGGGAATTACCTTTACAGTGGCTCAAGTGGTTCTGGGGGACAACGACGCCACCTTGGATCATTTTCGGAAAGCCATGGGACCCAAAACCAAATTGGTGGTGTGTACCATGGCTTCCAACGTGTTTGGAATTCGTGTTCCCGTAGAGCGAATCACCGCTCTGGCTCACCAGTATGGAGCCAAAGTCTGTGTGGATGCCGCCCAGGGAGCGGGGCTGATTCCCATCCATTTGGAGGAAAGCGGCATCGATTTTCTGTGCTGTGCAGGTCACAAGGGGTTATATGGGCCCATGGGAACGGGCCTTTTGGTGTTGCGGGATCCCACCCAGCCTTTGGGAACATTGGTGGAAGGGGGCACGGGAACCCAGTCTCGGAGTTTCCAACAACCGGAAGATCCCCCTGAGCGCTTTGAAAGCGGAACTCAGAATGTGCCCGGCTTGCTGGGATTGGGAGCCGGGATGGACTTTGTCCGCCGCCAGGGGGTAGAGCGGATTTGCCGGGAGGAGCTGGAAAAACTTCGATATCTCCACCACCGGCTCTCGAAGGTGAAAGGGGTAACCCTTTACACTCCGCTTCCGGAGGAACCCTGGTTTGTGCCGGTGCTTTCCTTTAACGTGGAAGGGCTTCCCAGCGAAGAGGTGGGGGAAGCCTTGGCGAAAAGCGGAATTGCCGTCCGATGCGGTCTTCACTGCGCGCCTTTGGCCCACGAAAAAATGGGAACCCTGGAAACTGGAACGGTGCGCGTTTCCCCCTCCTGGTTTACCCGGAAGGAGGAGCTGGATACCCTGGTGTTCCGGATTTCCCGGCTCTGCAGCTGGAAGGAAAAATACTCCCATTCCCTGGGGAAAATGGGGGAATAATTTTGAAGAATCCACAAAAAGTCTTTTTTTTGCGGATGGTTTATGATAAAATAACTCTGAAAAGCAGTTGGATGCCGCGCGGGCAGATGCTGGCGCGGCATTTCGGATGTTTTCCAGGGAGAACAAGTTGAAAAGAGAGGGGGGACGGCCATGGAGTCGGCGATGAATTATATTGCCCAGACAGGTCAGACGATCCTGGCCCTGGCCCGTCAATTCACCTTTAAGGACGCCATCGATGTGGCAATTGTCACAGTGCTGCTCTACAGCGCCATCAAGCTGGTGCGGGAAACACGGGCAGGGCAGCTTGTCAAGGGAATTATTTTACTGGTGGTGCTGTTCCTGATTTCCTACCAGTTTGACTTATTGATGCTCAACCAAATTCTCCGGGCCTTCCTCCAGTCCGGTATTGTCATTGTAGTGATCCTCTTTCAGCCGGAGATCCGGAAAGCCCTGGAGCAGGTGGGGCACAGCAAAGTGGCCCAGTCCCTGGTCAGCGCTGTAGGGGTCAAAGACAAGGAAGAGGGTAAGGCAGCCGTCCGGGAAGCCATTGAAGGGGTGGTAGATGCCACCCAGATCCTTCAGCAGCTGCGCATGGGGGCTCTGATCGTCTTCGAGCGGCAAACCAAGTTGGGGGAAATTGTGGCCACGGGCACCGTGGTGGAAGCAGCTCCTTCTGCCCAACTGATCGGGAATATTTTCTTCAACAAAGCCCCCCTGCACGATGGGGCCATGATTATCCGAGAAGGGCAAATTTACGCGGCAGGCTGTATTTTGCCCTTGACCAGCAATGAGAATGTGAGCGCCGAACTGGGCACCCGGCATCGGGCGGCCCTGGGCATGAGTGAAAATTCCGACGCGGTGGTTGTGGTGGTTTCCGAGGAGACCGGACAGATTTCCATTGCCATGGAAGGAAAGCTTACCCGCAATTATAACCGTCTCTCTCTGCGGGAGGTGCTGGAGAATACCCTGATCGGTTCCACGGAAGATACCTCTGGCGGCAAGCGGATCCTGGGCAAACTGGGCTTTGGCTCTGCCACGTCCAGAAAGGGGGAATGATCCGATGAGCGAAGAAAAAAAGCGTTCGGAACATCCTGAAAAGAAAAAGCACAGGATCGACATCGGCAAGATCTTTTACCACAACACCTTTGTGCTGGTTTTTTCCCTGGTGGTAGCGGTGGTATCCTGGTTCCTGGTTGCGGCAAGCAGCAGCGAACGGGGAATCACCATCAGCGATGTGCCCATTGAGACCCGGCTTTCCGCAGCAGCGGAAGAGGAAGGTCTTCAGATTTTCCACATGTCCTATGACTCGGTGGACTTGGAGGTCTCGGGAAACAATATGCTCACCAGCCAGTTGACAGCCAGCGATTTTGAAGTGTCGGTCACTTTAAATCCCACTTCCACCAAGGTGGAGGGGAATACTCTGCAAAAGATGACCTTGCCTGTCACTGCCGTGAAGCAGACTGCCATGGCAAGCTATGAGATTGTCAATGTCAATCCCAGCGAAGTGACGGTGGAATATGACCGTTACCGGGAGGTCAATCTTCCCATTGAAAGCGATATTCAGTACAGCTCCGAAAACGGGTACTATGCCACCACTCCCATCCTCTCCGCGGACAACGTGACCATTTCTGGACCCGAGTCTTCGGTAAACCGGGTGAGCCGGGTGGCCGTCAGCTACCAGGTGGATTCCCCCTTGAAGGAGGACACAAAACTGACTTGCCCACTGGTTCTGTACGACCAGGATAATCAGGAAATCACCAATGTGGATGGGTTGTATCTTTCCATGAATGTGGAAAGCGTAGATGTGACCATTCCCGTTACCCCCACCAAGACGGTGCGTCTGGTGGCCCCCACGCTCCACGAGCCCCAGGGCTTCTCCCAGTCCCGGATCCAGGTGGAGCCTGCGGAAATTACCATTGCAGGGCCTTCGGACACCTTGGCCGGCGTCAGTGAGATCCAGCTGAATACGGTAATCGACTTCAGCCAGCTGGAAGCGGGGACCAGCAATACCTTCTCCGCTGAGATTCCCTTGCCGTCCGGGGTGAGAAACATCAGCGCGGTGGGAGACGAAAATATGAGCACTGCCACCGTGACGGTTAACCTCAACGGCTACGAAACTGCGGTGGTGACCACCAATCTGGCCAGTACCCAAATTTTGAACCCGCCTTCCTCCAAGTCCGTAGATTTGACCACCACTTCCCTGGAAGTGACGGTTCTGGGTCCGGAAGCCCAGGTGACCCGAGTGACGGGAGATTCTCTCTCGGTGCAGGTGGACCTGAGCAACTTCCAGGATCGGACAGGCACCGTGGAAGTGCCTGCCACTGTGGCGTTGACTGGCAATTTGGCAGATTCCTGTTGGGTAGGGGGAGATTATACGGTTTCTGTGACCTTCTCCCAGGGGTCCGTGTCTGCCGCTTCGGCATCTGCCCGGGAAGGGGTAGCGGCAACGCCTCAGGAGTAGGGCGTTTTCCGGCAGGAACCGATCTATGAGAAAAGAAGGGCGTCTCGGGGATTTTTTTCCCGGGACGCTCTTTCCTTTGCAAAAGGCAGGGAAATGGTGTATAATAACGACTTAGTATTTTCCCGAAAGGATGAGCGAAATGGATGTCCGCGTAGGCGATGTGCTGCGCATGAAAAAGCCCCATCCCTGCGGCAGCCTGGAATTCACCGTGCTGCGGTCGGGGATGGATTTCAAGATCAGGTGCAATGGATGCGGCCGGGAAGTGATGATTCCCCGGCTCAAATGTGAAAAGAACATCAAGAAGATCCTCCGCCGGGAGGAGGAAGAGTAGCCAGTCTGTTTTCAGCGGGATATTTTGCAGAAAACAGGAAAGGCTGGATGCATTTTGTTTGAAAACTTACAGGTGTTTGAACACCGCTATGAAGAGTTGACCATGAAGTTGTACGATCCCCAGACTGCGGGGGATCGGGAGTTGTACGCGTCCCTGATGAAGGAACACAAGGAAATTGAGCCCATTGTGGAGACTTACCGGGCGTACCGGCACTGTGAGGCAGACTTGGCGGGAGCCAAGGAACTCCTGGAAGAGGCCGATCAGCGGGAATTGCGGGAAATGGCCCAGGAGGAGATCAAGGAAAAGAGCGAAACGCTTTCCCAGTTGGAAGAGCAGCTGAAGATTTTGCTGCTGCCCAAAGATCCCAATGACGAGAAAAACGTGATTGTGGAAATCCGCGGAGGAGCAGGCGGGGAAGAGGCGGCACTGTTTGCCTACAACCTGTATCGGATGTACACCAGTTACGCAGAGAAAAAGGGCTGGAAAACGGAGATTGTCAGCCTTAATGAGACGGAGCTGGGAGGATTTAAGGAAGTCAGTTTCCTCATTGACGGGGAAGGAGCCTATTCCCGGCTGAAATACGAAAGCGGCGTCCATCGGGTGCAGCGTGTGCCGGAAACAGAGGCCCAGGGCCGGATCCACACCTCTACGGCCACGGTGGCAGTTTTGCCCGAGGCGGAAGAAGTGGAGGTGGAAATCGATCCCAAAGATCTGCAGATTGACACCTTCCGTTCCAGCGGAGCGGGAGGCCAGCACATCAATAAGACCTCTTCTGCCATTCGGATCACCCACTTACCCACAGGGATGGTGGTGGAATGTCAGGATGAACGGAGCCAGTATAAGAACAAGGACAAAGCTCTGAAAGTGCTGCGGGCTCGGTTGCTGAGCCAAGAGCGGGAAAAAGCCAACGCCCAAGTGGCCCAGGAACGGCGCAGTCAGGTGGGCACAGGGGACCGTTCCGAGCGAATTCGAACCTATAATTTTCCGCAAGCCCGGGTGACGGACCATCGGATTGGCCTGACCCTTTACAAGCTGGAAGAAGTGCTGGGAGGCTCCCTGGATGAAATCATCGACAGTCTGGTTGCGGCGGACCGAGCGGCGCAGTTGGAGGACTCCCAAGGATAGAAAGCGGGTGACAGAGATGGAAACCATCCTTTTAGACGGCAAAAAGCCGGAGGACATCCAAAAGGCGGGAGTGATTCTCCGGCAAGGAGGACTTGTGGCCATTCCCACGGAAACTGTGTACGGTTTGGCGGGAAATGCCCTGGACGGCTCCACAGTGAAAAAAATCTACGCGGCAAAAGGGCGGCCTTCGGATAATCCGCTCATTGTTCACATCAGCCATGTGGACCAGCTGGCTCCTTTGGTGCGGGAGGTGCCGGAAGCGGCCAAACAGTTGGCACAGGCATTTTGGCCAGGCCCCTTAACCATCATCCTTCCCAAGTCGGACCGGATTCCCCGGGAGACCAGCGGCGGGTTGGAGACGGTGGCAGTTCGCTGTCCCTCTCACCCCATAGCCCGGGCCGTGATTGAAGCGGCGGGGGTGCCCTTGGCTGCGCCCTCGGCCAACCTTTCCGGAAAGCCCAGCCCCACCACGTTTCGCCATGTGCAGGAGGATCTGACCGGTCGGGTAGATGCTCTGCTGGATGGAGGAGACTGCGCAGTGGGAGTGGAGTCCACGGTGTTGACCCTGGCGGAGGGGACCCCTCGGATTCTCCGTCCGGGAGGCATTACTCTGGCCCAGCTGCGGCAGGTATTGGGCCAGGTGGAAGTGGACCCCGCCGTGCTGCATCGTTTGGCGGAAGGCAAGCGGGCAGCGTCCCCAGGCATGAAATATAAGCATTACTCCCCGGCAGCCCAAGTGGTGATCGTGGACGCTTCCCCAGAGGAATACCGGGACTACGTCAATTCCAAAGGTGATGCCTGGGCCCTTTGTTTCCAGGAGGATGAGCCCTATTTGCAGGTGCCCTGTATTTCCTACGGCAGCCGGTATGATGGCGCTTCCCAGGCCCACAAGCTGTTTACGTCTCTTCACCAGCTGGACGAAAAGGGCGCCAAAAAAGTGTACGCCCGAATGCCCTCCAAACGGGGGGTGGGATTGGCGGTGTACAACCGGCTGATCCGAGCGGCGGGATTTACAGTGATAAATCCCAAAAACCATCATATTCTAGGATTGACGGGGCCTACTGGAGCGGGAAAATCCACAGTGGGGGAATACCTGCGCAAACGGGGATTCTATTGGATCGACTGTGACGCCCAAACTCGCAGCCCCGCCGTTTACGACGGGGAGTGCCTGCGGGAACTGGCCGAAGCTTTTGGATCCCAGGTGCTTCGGGAAGGGACCCTGGACCGGGCGGAGCTGGCCCGGCAGGCGTTTGCTTCCCAAGAGGCCCGGGGAAAGCTGGGAGAGATCACCTTTCCTAGGATTCTCCGCCGAATCCGCCAGCTTATGGCAGAGGGGGAAGCTCAGGGATACCGGGGAATCGTGTTGGACGCACCCACGCTCTTTGAGTCGGGCCTGGACAGTGCCTGTTCCCGGATTCTGGTGGTGGACGCTCCCCGGGAAGAGCGGCTTGCCCGGATTCTTCGCCGGGATGGCCTGACGGAAGAGCGGGCATTGGAGCGGTTAGATGCCCAACCGGCACCGGAATTTTACACCGCCAAAGCAGATTGGGTGGTGGACAACGGGCCGGGAAGTCATTGGGAGGAGGCACTGGAATCCTTCCTCCATGAACTTCTGGATGAAGTGGGGAGCCAAGGCGTATGAAGAAAGGCTGTCTGACAGCGGTGCTTTTGGGAGCGGTTTTGGCAGTGGCCATAGTGCTGGTGGGGCCCCGGCTGGTGGAGGCAGGGATGCGGTTTTTGTATCCCCGGGCCTATGGGCAGCTGATTGAACGAGAGGCTGCGGAATTCCAATTGGATCCCTATTTGGTGTATGCGGTGGTCAAGACGGAAAGCGGATTTGATCCCCAGGCATGCTCCCATGCGGACGCACGAGGATTGATGCAGCTGACCCAGGAGACCTTTGACTGGATTGCTTCTCTGTACCCACCGGAGGATGGTGGGGGAGACATTTTCGATCCCGGGGACAATCTGCACTGTGGCTGTGCTCTGCTGCGATTGCTGCTGGATCAATACGGTGAGATGGACGTGGCCCTGGCGGCCTATAATGCCGGTATGGGCAACGTGAGCCAGTGGTTGGAAGACGGGAACTATTCCCACGACGGAGAAACCCTTCACACCATTCCCTATCCGGAAACGGATGCCTATGTGAAAAAAGTGCGGCGGGCACTGGAAATCTACCGGCAGTTGTACCCGGAAGGTGTGGGAACCGGTTGATTTTTCCCTGCTGGCGTGGTACAGTAGAAAAGACCTGTTGGATGAAAAAGAGATAGGTTGAGGGACCTTGCGGGGTTTCTTCAAAGAAATAGAAGGAGGAAACGAGTCATGTCCAAGAAAAATGAACAGATTGACGCCAAGGAACTGGCTAAAGAGCTCTTGTGCGACCGTACCCACGGGGCAGCCAAAGTAGGCGCCAAGGAATTGGAAAAAGCAGATGCCTTCTGCGAAGGATACAAGGATTTTCTGAACACCGCCAAGACCGAGCGGGAAACGGTGACATTCGCGGTAGAGGCCGCGGAGAAAGCCGGCTTTGTGCCCTTTGATCCGGAGAAGAAATATAAGGCCGGCGATAAGGTGTATTACAACAATCGGGGCAAGGCCATGTGTCTGGCAGTGATCGGCAAAAAGGGCGCCAAGAAAGGCGTGCGTATTGCTGCCGCCCATATCGACAGCCCCCGGGTGGACTTGAAGCCCATTCCTCTGTATGAGGCCAATGAGCTGGCTCTGCTGAAGACCCACTACTATGGCGGCATCAAGAAGTATCAGTGGACTGCCATTCCCCTGTCCATGCACGGCAAGATCGTGCGCAAGGACGGGAAGGAGATCACCGTCAATGTGGGCGAGAAAGAGGGAGATCCTCAGTTCTGCATTACGGATATTCTGCCCCATCTGGGCAAGGATCAGCTGGGCAAAAAGCTGGGTGAAGCCTTCACCGGTGAGGACTTGAACATCCTGGTGGGCAGCCTGCCTCTCACCGACGGAGAAGGGGACCAGCTGTTCAAGCTGAACATCATGAACATTCTCCACGAGCAGTACGGGATTGTGGAAAGCGACCTGATCTCCGCGGAGATCGAGTTTGTTCCCGCCTTCAAAGCTGTGGACATCGGCTTTGACCGGAGCATGATCGGCGCCTACGGCCACGATGACCGTGTTTGCGCCTATCCTGCCTTGGAGGCAATTTTCCAGTGCAAGACGCCGGAATACACCTCCATCACCGTGCTGGCAGATAAGGAAGAAATCGGCAGCGTGGGCAATACGGGCCTGGCTTCCGAGTTCCTCAACTACTTTGTGGCAGATCTGGCAGCGGCGGAGGATCTGGAAGCCCGCCATGTGTATTCCAAGTCTACCTGCCTGTCTGCGGACGTGACCGCAGCCTATGATCCCACCTACGCTTCCGCCTTTGAGGCTGGCAACTCCTGCTACCTGAATCGCGGCGTTGGCGTTGCCAAGTATACCGGATCCCGGGGCAAGGGCGGCAGCAACGATGCCAATGCGGAATTTGTGGGCCAGGTGCGCCGGATTTTCGACGAGAACGATGTGCTGTGGCAGATCGGCGAACTGGGCAAAGTGGACCAGGGCGGCGGCGGCACCGTGGCGCTGGACATTTCCCGGATGAACGCCGATGTCATCGACGTAGGCGTGCCGGTGCTCTCCATGCACTCTCCCTTTGAAGTGGTTTCGAAGCTGGATGTGTACATGGCCTTTAAGGCATTCAAGGCCTATTTTGAAGCAGAATAAAGATAGCTGAGATGGAATGGGAAGCCTTTGCGACTTCCCATTCCTGTTTTCCGCCCAGTGGCTATAGTGGGGCGGGATCCTCCAGTAGCGGGAAATCATTTCAACAAGAAGGGGGAAGGTCTATGGATTTGCGCATGAAACGACAGACGTTGCATTTGTTTTCCGACCTTTTTCAACGTAAACAGCAAGTTGGCAGAATCCGTTTCCGGCCGCAGAAAAGGGAGCGGGGCCAAGGTCTGGGGTATACGGGAACCCGATTGCCCCGCAGTGTGCCGGAGCGGGAGGGACTGTCGTCCCGGCAGCTGCTGGATTTTTTTCGCCGTGCCCAGGAGCATCCCACGATCAACCCCCATACCTTGATGGTTCTGCGCCATGGAAAAGTGGTGGCGGAATGTTCTTTCGCCCCTTACCGGGGGGATGTGTGGCATGTGACCCACTCCATGTGCAAAGGGATCACGGCCTTGGCTATCGGTATGCTGGTGGACGAAGGAAGGCTGTCTCTGGAAGATAAATTGTGTGACCTGTTTCCCAATAGGCTTTCCCCCTTTGCCAACCCCTTGGCCTTCCGGCGGCTGAAAAGCATCACGGTGCGTCATTTGCTGACCATGAGCACCGGAGTAAACTTCAACGAGGCGGGAGTGGTTACCAGTGAAGATTGGCTCAAGGACTATTTTGAATCCGGAGTACGGTTTGACCCAGGGACGGAATTTGCCTACAACAGCATGAATACCTATGTGCTGTCAGCCATAGTCCGGGAGAGGACAGGGAAGGGCCTGGTGGAATACCTTCGGCCTAGACTGTTTGTGCCCCTGGGAATGGGACGCCTCCATTGGGAGCTGAGCCCTCAAGGCATTGAAAAAGGGGGTTGGGGCCTGTACCTGTTCCCCGAGGACATGGCAAAGCTGGGGCAGCTCTTTCTCCAGGAAGGAGTGTGGAACGGACGCAGATTGATTTCCCGTGAGATGCTGGAGGAAATCACCCGGAAACAGGTGGGTACACCGCCGGAAATGGGAGAGCAGGGGTATGGATTCCAGATGTGGATGGGAAAGCGTCCTGGCTCCTTTCTGTGCAACGGAGTGCTGGGGCAGAACATCATTGTGCTGCCCGATGTGGACATGGTGGTGGTCACCACGGGAGGCAACGATTGTCTTTTTAAAACTTCCACCATCATCTCTTTGGTAGAGGATTTCTTTGAGGGAAAAGAGTTCCAGCCGGGAGATTCCCTGCCTGGGGACCGAAAGGGAAACCGGGAGCTGCGGGTATTCTGCCGGAATGCCAGAAATCTGCAGGCCACCTTTCCTCCGCCGGGGCAGGAAGGAAGTGCTGGAAGGGACCGGGGTGCCTTTCCCTTCCGTTCGGCGGAACGGAGGCTTCCTTTGGAGTGCCGGCTGCTGGCGGGAAAGAGCTACCGTCTGGAGCCGGAAGGAACCAGATTGCTGCCACTTTTTATGCAGCTGTTGGAAAACAATTTCACCACCGGCATAGACACTCTCAGGTTTGACCTGGAGGATGGGCAATTTACCATGACGGTTGGGGAAGGAAAGGACCAAAGTCATCTGCTGCTGGACTTTTCAGGCAATGGACAATTGTCCACGGTGTTTGCCAATGGGGAAGCTTACCTGGTGGCTGTCAGCGCCTGTTTTGCCCGGGACGAGGATGGCAATACGGTGTTGAAGATTTTGCTGCCCTTCCTGGAAAACGCCAATATCCGTACGGTGAAGCTGTTCTTCTTCCGAGGTGGCAAAGTGGAATTGCGCCTTTCGGAGATCCCAGATTTTGACGCTTTTTTGCAGGGAGTTGGTCTGTGGGAAAACAAGATGCTTTCGGCCTGGGTCAGCCGTCTGGCGTCCAAGCGGGACACCACTGTGCTGGAGTACACCGTCAGGCGTGCCGTGGAACCTTTGTCCCGGGGCAAGTTGGAGGAGCCTCCCCTCCGTTGAGAACGCAGAATAAAAAAAGGATCGGGAGATTTCCCGATCCTTTTTTGCATGACAGAACGCCTTTTGGCAGTAGGTCAGTCGTTTTTATCCTCCCGTTCGGGGAGCACTTCTTTCTCTTCCACCGTGTGGGCCACCATGCCCTTGCCGTCGCTTTCCTGGTTGGGAATGAGCAGGTTCAAAAGGATGCCCACAATGATGCCCAGGCCGATGTTGGAGAAGCTGAAGGTGGCGTTGCCGATCACAGCCCCGCCGATAGCCAGAACCATCATGACTGCTGCAATGCACAGGTTCCGGTTCTTGGTGAAGTCCACATGGTTTTCCACCAGGGTGCGCAGGCCAACGGAGGCGATCATGCCGTAGAGCACAATGCAAGCTCCACCCAGTACACAGTTGGGCACAGACTGGATCACGCCGATGGCCTTGCCGAAGAAGCTGACCACAATGGCGATGAGAGCAGCGATCCGCAGGGAGGCGGGGTTGTAGTTGCCGGTGGCAGCCAGCACAGCGGTATTTTCCGAGTAGGTAGTGTTGGGGGGACCACCTACAAAGCCGGCAAACATGGTGGCCAGACCATCGCCCAGCATGGTCCGGTGAAGGCCGGGTTTGCGGGTGAACTTCTTGCCCACCACAGCACCGTTGGCGTAGACGTCGCCCACATGTTCCACACAGGTGACAATGGCAATGGGAGCGATCATGCCGATGGCGGTGACGTTAAAGCGGGGAAGGACAAAATGGGGCACCTGGAGCCAGTTGTATTCTCCAATGACGCTGGTGTTCATCAGGGAAGCAGGGGCCAGCCCCAGCTTGGTCACCACCAGGGTAAACAGATACCCAGTGACCAGAGCGATGACGATGGAGGACATTTTCACCATGCCCTTGCCGCAGCTGGAAAGGAGAATGGCCAACAGGCACACAATGGCGGCAATCACCCAACCCCAAACGTAAGCGGACATGGAGAAGCCTTCCCCGAAGAGGGTCAGGGTGCTGCCATCGGCGCCATACTGGGTTTGAATGTTGCTGATGGCGCTGGAGGACAGGTTCAGTCCGATCAGGGTGATGCCCACACCCCGCACCACCGGGGGAAAGAGCTTGTCGATCAGGCCTTTGCCGAAAATGCGGATGATCAGAGCCAGCACCAGATAAAAGGCGCCGGCCACAATGACGCCTCCCATAGCGGCAGCGATCTGTTCATCCTTGGTGGCGCCGAAGGCGCTGTTGCCGATCACTCCTGCCAGGGCGGAGATAAAGGCAAAGGAGCTGCCCAGGAAAGTGGGCATCCGGCCACCGGTGCAGAGGTGGAAAATGAGGGTTCCAACGCCGGCGCAGAACAGAGCCACACCTACGTCCAGTCCGGTGAGCAAGGGGACCAGAATAGTGGCGCAGCTCATGGCGAAGGCATGCTGGAAGCCCAGAGCCACAGCCCGCTTGGGGCCCAGCTTCTCATATTCCGCCGCGTAGGGGAATAGGAAGCTGTTGATTTTGGAAAAGATGTTCATGTACTTCCCTCCTGTAGGATCTTTGGCGCGAAAAAAGGCGAGGCAGCCAGCTCGCCCAATTCCCGCTTATTTTATCACCCAAAAAGAAAAAAGTCCATATAGGGAAGATGTTTTTTCTTGGGGGCAGTTTCTTTTTGAAAGAATCTTGTGTATAATGTACCTTAACCTGTGGAAGGAAACGTATGAATGGGAGAGAGGGACCTTTTTGGCAAAGCATGTGAGAAAAAGGGAGCGCTGGACCCGGCGAGACCGGCGAAAGGATTTTCCCCAGGCAGAGGAGCGCATTTTCCTCTCTCGGGAAAGCCAGCTGCAATCCCGTCAGGCCCGGATGCTCAAGCTGGGAATGCGGATTGTTTTGGGGTTGGTGATCGCCGCGGTGGCCGCTGCGGCAGTGCTGTTTATCGTATTTTATATGGTGCCGTTTTTCCATGCGGAAATCAAGATGGAATCCAGTGAGGTGGAGAGTGTTTCCTCGCAGGAGCCCATTGAAGTGCCCACCTATGACAGCATGGGGCTGCCGGTATATTCCGATGAGATCACCTTATTTGTCATCAACCGGGACTATCCGGCCGATGCCTCCTATGTGCCGGACACGGTGGAGGCGGAAGGAGTTCCCGTGGAAACCCATGCAGTAGACGCTCTGGAAATGATGGTGGAAGCTGCCAGAGAAGACGGTTTGGCCCTGACCTTTACGGAGGGGTACATTTCCTATGAGGAGCAGGAACAGCGGTTTGAGGCGAAGACCCAAGAGCTGATGGAAGGCCCCGACGGACTCACCACGGTGATGGCCCGGACAGAAGCCCGTTTCCAGGTGCCCATGGCCGGGGAATGTGACCAGCAGACAGGTCTGTGCCTGCGGCTGGACGCCAATCCCGATACCTTTGCGGAGTCCAAGACGTATTCTTGGCTCCAGAACAATATGGGAAAATACGGATTCATTTTCCGGTATCCCGAGGACAAGGAGGATTTCACCGGATGCTACGGCGATTATACGGTGATCCGTTATGTGGGCAGTGACAATGCCGTTGCCATGACCCAGCGATCCATGTGCCTGGAGGAATATATCAGCTACCTTGCCAGCCAGTGACCCGGGAAAAACCTTTGGGAAACGGGAGAAAGTTTTGGGAAAATCAAATTTTTTCTTGCATCCCATGTCAAAGTGTGTTACAATAACTTTCGATTGAGTTGAATTATCCCAACCGTAAAGAGGTGAAACCGTCAATGAAGCAGAATATACATCCCGACTATCAGGAGACCACCATCACCTGTGCCTGTGGCAACGTGATCAAGACTCGGTCTACCAAGAAGGACATCAAAGTCGAAATATGTTCGAAATGCCACCCGTTCTTTACGGGCAAGCAGAAGCTGGTGGACACCAGCGGCCGCGTGGATATGTTCAAGAAGCGTTACGGCCTGCAGGACAAGTAAGTTTTGCTTGTGGCCTGGCTTTGATTGACAAAATAGCGGGCTTTATGCTCCGGGATGGGCGGTGCGATTCGCACCGCCTGTCTTTGTTTTCAGTGGGAAAGGGGAGAGGGCGTTGGAATACGTCACCGTGGAACAAGAGGCCGCCGATGAATTTGTGGAGAAAAAATCCAGGTTTATCGGGACCTGCCGTCCGGTGCAGACAGAAGAAGAGGCCCTGGAGTTTATCAACCGTATGAAGTCCCAATATTGGGATGCCACCCACAATGTGTACGCGTACATTCTCCGGGAAAACGGTATCCAGCGTTTTTCCGACGACGGGGAGCCCCAGGGCACCGCTGGAATTCCGGTCATCGATACCCTGAAAAAGGCCGGGGTGGTGGACGCCGTGGTGGTGGCCACCCGTTACTTTGGAGGGATCCTGCTGGGAGGCGGAGGGCTGATTCGGGCTTATTCTCACACGGCTTCCATCGCCTTGGCAGCTGCCAAAAAAATCACCATGCGGGAGTGTTTGCTGCTGAGCCTTTCCTGTGACTATTCCCTCTATGGAAAGGTGGCGGCACTGGTACCGGAAAGTGGCGGAGTGGTGGACAGTACGGAATTTCTGGAGCGGGTTCATCTGGGCTTTCATCTGGATCCTCAGGCGGTGCCTGCTCTGGAACGAAAGTTGGCGGACGCCACCAGCGGACGGGTAGCTTTGGTGGAAGAGGGAAAACGGTTCTTCCCCTTTTCCTGAGGATTTTTTTCAAAAAAATCCCAGGGGGGACAAGTATTTTCCCCGAAAGGCGCGTATATGTAGTATAAGGGGGATTTTAGGATCCGCCCCCATCGAGGAGGACGAGAAAATCATCGGAAAAACAGGATAGGAAAGGGTGTGGCAGAGTATGACAATTCGCGAACAGACCCAACAGCTGGAACGGGAAATTCTAGCCCCCTGGGCAGCTTTTTCCGTGGATACCAAAGGACGCCAGCGGCCTGAGGAGGAGTGTGAGATGCGCACTCCCTACCAACGGGACCGTGACCGGATCATTCACTGCAAGTCCTTTCGGCGGCTCAAGCACAAGACCCAGGTCTTTCTGGAGCCGGAGGGGGACCACTACCGTACCCGCATGACCCACACCATCGAGGTCAGCCGCATCGCCCGCACCATTGCCCGGGGCCTGCGGCTCAACGAGGATCTGGCGGAGGCGGCGGCCTACGGCCACGATCTGGGCCACACGCCGTTCGGCCACGCGGGAGAAAAGGCGCTGTCCAGTATGCTGGACAAGCCCTTCCGCCACAACGAGCAGTCGCTGCGCGTGGTGGACAAGCTCGAACGCGACGGCGCGGGACTGAACCTGACCTATGAGGTGCGCATGGGCATTCTCGGCCACACGGGAGACTTTATCCCCGAGACGCTCGAGGGCCAGATCGTGCGCACGTCCGACCGCATTGCGTACATTAACCATGATATCGACGACGCCATGCGCGCCGGGATCCTGACCGAGGCCGATATCCCGGCGCAGATCGCGGAAATTCTCGGCCACTCGCATTCACAGCGGATCAACACGCTGGTCGAGAACATGATCGAAAACACGATGCTGACCGGCACGCTCGGTATGCAGCCGGACGTGGCGCAGGCCATGGATCAGCTGCGCACGTTCATGTTTGCCCGTGTCTATACGAATCCCGTCGCCAAGGGTGAGGAATCGAAGGCGAAGGATATGCTGTGCAGGCTGTTTGAGTATTACATGAAAAACCCCGAAAGGCTGCCGCCGGATTTTCTCCCGCAG
>UQQZ01000022.1 GCA_900543305.1 uncultured Oscillospiraceae bacterium | reverse complement strand
TCCAGTCCCTGGAAGACTCCAGCGCTATTGACTGGATTTATCTGAACGGGAAACCTCATTTTTGCCACAGCTTTTACGATACTTTGGTAAAGGTCTATCCGGAAATGGCTCAGCGGGCTGGGCTTCCTCCCACAGAGGAATCCAAAGAAAAGCGGCTTCTGGATGAAGTGATTCAGTCCATGCAGGAAAAGGGAGGCGCTGCCCGTCACATCCGTCTGCGGGCTTCCCTGCGTCTGGACGACGCCGCTTTCCAACCTGGCAAAACCGTTCGGGTACATTTGCCGGTGCCTGCATCCGCCGTCAATATGGATAACATCCGGATCTTGAGCCATCAGCCGGAAAAAGCTTGGATAGCCCCGGAGAACACGCCTCAGCGTACCATCTACTTTGAATGTTCCCCCACGGAAAACAAGCCCTTTACGGTGGAATATGAGTACGACTCCCGAGTCGCCTATCAGCGGCTGGATCCGGACAAGGTTTCCCCCATTCAACCCGATTTTGACACTCAGGAGCAGGCCCCCCACATTCGCTTTACCCCCTTTATGAAGGCCCTGTGCAAAGAGCTTTCGGCCGGGGAAACCAATCCCTTGCTCTTGGCGAGAAAATTCTACGATTACTGCACTACTGTGGTCACCTACTCCTACATGCGGGAATACTTCACCATCACCCAAATCCCCGAATACGCCGGTTTGAACCAAAAAGGCGACTGCGGAGTCCAGGCACTGCTGTTCATCACCCTGTGCCGCTGTGCAGGCATCCCCGCCCGTTGGCAATCGGGACTCTATGTGACTCCCTATTATCAGGGGTGCCACGATTGGGCTCAGTTTTATATTGCTCCCTATGGCTGGCTCTTTGCCGATCCCTCGTTTGGCGGCAGCGCCTATCGGGCAGGCAGCACCCTGCGCCACAACCACTATTTTGGAAATTTGGATCCCTTCCGCATGGCGGCCAACTCCCAGTTCCAATGGGAGTTTACCCCACCAAAATTTCAGCTGCGGGCTGACCCCTATGACAACCAACGGGGAGAAGCCGAATACGACAACCACGGATTCCTCCATGGGGAACTTCACCCCGATTGGGAAATTTTGGAACTGACTGAAATTCCGTAACACAACGAAAAAGAGACGACTCGGTTTTTCTCCGAATCGCCTCTTTTTTTATCGCACACAGGGCGTCGTTCTTACTCCTTGGAGAACTGATCCTTGCCTACACCGCACAGGGGGCAAACCCAATCCTCGGGAAGATCTTCAAACTTGGTGCCGGGAGCAATGCCGTTATCGGGATCGCCCACCTCGGGATCATAGCGGTAGCCGCAAACATCGCATACATAGACGTCCATCGTAATTTCCTCCTTTAATTTGTGGATACTTTTCAAATGGGACCCGGTTTTCCGCCTGAGTCTGTCATCATAATATGCTACTTTCGTTCCTTTATTATTCCTAATTAGAATTATTTTCAAATTCTTTCTGGCAAAAAATCTTCTTTTTTTCACAATTCCCACATTGCAGGAAAAGCAATTCTGTGATATTATTTATAAGAAGGGATTCCGCACAAAAATCATTCTGAGGAATCCTTTTAGATTGTGAAATACGAGAATTCTTCCCCTTTTTCTCCAGGATGCCAGGGAAGCCGCGCCTCAGTTTGGTCTCCTTCCCGGATCTGGATTCCCTAAACCGCAAAGGAGTTGTTTTCCATGAAGTTGTCGTTCCGTTGGTACGGCGAAGAAGATAAGGTCACTTTGGACCAAATCCGCCAGATCCCCGGCATGAAAGCCATTGTCACTGCCGTCTATGACGTGCCTGTTGGCGAGGTTTGGAGCCGGGAAAGCATTGCCAGGTTGAAACAATTGACCGAGGAAGCCGGTCTGGCCTTTGAAGTCATTGAAAGCGTCCCGGTCCACGAGGATATCAAACTGGGAAAACCCAGCAGGGACCGGTTGATTGAAAATTACTGTGAAAATATCCGCCGGCTCAGTGAAGCCGGCATTAAATGTATCTGTTATAACTTTATGCCCGTCTTTGACTGGACTCGAACCCAGCTGGACCACCGTCTCCCCGATGGCTCCACCTCCCTGGTATACTACCAGGAACAGGTGGAACAAGTGGATCCCCTGAAAAGCGAAAGCGATCTCACCCTTCCCGGATGGGATGCCAGCTATTCTCGGGAACAGCTTCGGGATGTGGTTGCGCAGTATCAGTCTTTGACGGAAGAGGATCTGTGGGACCACCTGCAATACTTTCTCCAACGGGTCATTCCGGTGGCCGCAGAATGTGATGTAAACATGGCTATTCATCAAGATGACCCCTGCTGGAGTATTTTTGGCCTGCCCAGAATTATCACTGATGAAAAGAATCTGGATCGTTTCCTGAGCTTGGTGGACGACCCTCACAACGGACTCACTCTCTGCTGCGGGTCTCTGGGTTGTTCTCCCAAGAACGATGTGCCCAAACTGGCCGCCAAATACGCCAAAATGGGACGGATTCATTTTGTGCACCTGCGCAATGTGCAGATCCTTCTCAACGGATTTGAAGAGCGGGCCCATCTCAGTTCCTGCGGCTCTCTGGACATGTATGCCATTGTGAAAGCTCTGGTGGAAAATGGATTCACCGGCTATGTCCGTCCGGACCACGGCCGCATGATCTGGGGTGAAACCGGAAGGGCCGGTTACGGCCTCTATGACCGGGCCTTGGGCGCTGCGTATATCAACGGGTTGTTCGAAGCTGCGGAAAAGGAGGCCTCCCTTCGTGGATGAACTGGTGATCCGTCCTCTGACTCTGGAGGACTATCCCATCTATGACCATTGGGAGCAACAGCTTCACCGACTCCATGTACAGGCCAGACCCGATCTGTTTCAGGATTTGGACCATCCAGTTCCCCGGGAACAATTTCGCAAAGAATTGGAAGATTCCCATGAGATTCGCCTGATGGCTGAATGGAAAGGCCAACCTGCCGGTCTTTGTTCCTTCTCCTTGCGGGAAGCTCCTGCCAGCCCTCTGCTTCGGGATCAAAAAAGTGCCTATGTGGTGGATTTGTTCGTGGATCCTGTCTTTCGTCACAAAGGCATTGCAAAAGCTCTTTTGTCTGAGGGAACCCGGCTGTCTCGGGAATTTGGTGCGCAATTTTTATCTCTGACCGTTTGGCCATTTAACGAATCGGCCATGGGCCTCTATCAGGCTTTGGGGTTCCGGGTCCAGCGCAGTCTGCTGGAACGTCCCCTTTGATTGCTCCGTTTGTTTAGGAAAGCCGCCATTTTGGCTTTTGTATAGAATTCACTTTAGGAGGAAATTGAATTATGAAACTTGGTATTATTTCGGCTCCTGAAGCCGCCAGCTTGGATCATGCCAAAGAGCTGGGCTTGGACTTTGTGGAATTTGACTGCAATCCCACCGACTACTTTGGCCTGCCTGTCTCCGAACTGATGGAGCGGAAAGAATCCATCAAGGAAGCTTCTGAGCGCACCGGCGTGGAAGTGGGCGCTGTGGGCCGTTGGGCCAGCCACATTCTGGATCAGAACGGCGACGTGATCCCCGAAGAGTGGAACAACGTTGTTTCTGTAATGGACTTTGGCCAGTATCTGGGTGCCAAGTATTATCTGTGCAGCGTGGCTTATGTGAAAGAGCTCTCCTATTACAAGAACATTACTGCTGCTATCAAAGTGCTCAACCAGATCGTGGCTGCCGCTAAGGAACGTGGCATGGAGTGCGCCATCGTCAACTGCATGATGGGCGACAACTACATCCGTACTCCCGAGCAGTGGAAGCTGATCCTCAGCGAAGTTCCCGGCCTGGGCATCAAGTACGATCCTTCCCATAGCTTCGTCCATGGCGGTCCTCAGGGCGCATACATGGAAGAAGGCATGGAGTGGGGCTCCCACTTCACCTATTGCCACATCAAGGGCGTCATTCAGAGAGGCGAATCCGAAGAGCCCGATATGTGGAGCAAGCGTGATCTGATGATGGCTCACCCCGAGCTGAAGGATTTCTTTGCACCCAGCCTTTACAGCACCGAAAACACCAATTATGACAATCCCCCCGCGGGCATCGACTCCATCAATTGGCGTGCTTTCTTTGCCATCCTCTACATGCACGGGTATGACGGCTATCTGGCAATCGAGCCCCATTCCCAGACCTGGCGCGGCGAGAAGGGTGAAAAGGGCGTCAAGTACACCATCAAGTACATTCGCGATCTGATGATTCTGGACTAATTCTCAAGATATAACAGGACCCCGGATTTTTTAAATCCGGGGTCTTTTGTATTTATGCGCCCTCCTGCTCCTCCACCTTGCGGAGCAGTTCTTCCTTCCCTTTCCGGGAAAGGAATGCAGCCTCCACACTGTTGCGCAGAAGGACCCGACTCTCTTCCTTCGTAATGGAAAGCCGGCGGTATTCCTCCTGTAAGATGGTACCGGATACGGTCATGTTGTCGGTATTCAAGGTGACAACCAATCCTCGCCTCATGTAATCTCGAAGGGGAAAATCCGGGAAACCGCTTACCGCTTTCGTCTGAACGTTGCTGGTGGGGCAAAGCTCCAAAGGGATTTTTGCATCTGCCAGCTTTACAAGAAGATCTTCCTCTTCCCGAGAACGGACGCCGTGGCCGATTCTGCTGGCGCCCATTTCCAGTGCGCTCCAAACACTTTCCGGACCTGCCGCCTCTCCAGCATGGATGGTAAAAGGCACCTGAAGAGACACGGCCCGAGAAAACAGAGAACGGTAAAGCTCCACAGGATACAGGGCCTCCGCTCCCGCCAAATCCAGGGCACATACTCCATTTCCAAGGAAATACGCCGCTGTATTTACAGTCTCTTCGTTGGCGGCCTCTTCCCCACCACGCATACAACACAGAATCAACTGACAGGAAATGCCCGACGCTTTCTTCATGCCCCGTCTCAAACCAGACAGGGCTGCTTCCACCACCTGATGTTGTGTCAGGCCCCTGGTACAGTGCAATTGAGGTGCAAACCGGATTTCCCCATAGAGCAGCCCCTGTTCACGCAAGCGGCAAACCAACCCTTCCACCGCCAAAGATATTCCTTCCCCACTTTGCAGTACGCTGACCGGCAAGTCAAAACAACGGAGATAGTCATTAAGACTTTGACAGTCTGTGGGCACGGAAAGGAGTGCTTCCAACTGAGTCCGGTCTTCGGTAGGTAGAGGGACTCCCTGCAGCTTGGCCAAAGCAATCACCTGATCCGGCGTCAGAGAGCCGTCCAAGTGCAAATGCAAATCAATCACGGGCGATACCTCCTGTTTTCTTTTCATTATACCCCAGGAAATCCCCCATGAAAAGTGCATTCGGGATGTATTTCATTTCCCCACCATGAAACCTATCCCAAAAACTTGACAGTGAGGATGGAAACCACCAGAGCTGTGGTATCCCCCAGCAAAGCGGCAGGTAAGGTATGATATAAACGCTTGTATCCACAGGAACCAAAATATACCGCTATGGCGTAGAAGGTGGTTTCTGTGGAAGCGGAAAGCACAGAAGCTATTTTTCCGGTCTCGCTGTCTGGGCCAAATTGGTGAAACAGCTCCAGGGTGTAAGCTGAGGAACCGCTGCCGGAAATGGGTCTGAGAAGAGCCAGAGGCAGCAATTCGGGAGACACGCCTACCATCTCTGCCAAGGGAGAAAACAACCCGCAAATTAGCTCCAAAAGCCCGGAAGCACGAACCATCGTCACCGCTGCAATCAAACCAATCAAAGTGGGAAGAATCTTGAGAGATGTGCGGATTCCCTCCTTGGCCCCCATCAGGAACGTGTCAAACACCGGTACGCCTTGGACAAAACCAAAAAGTAAAATTAACCCTACCATTACCGGCAGGGCCGCGGCACCGAGCTGTTCCATACCCCTCTCCTTTCCAACAGTTTACATGCCAACACACAAACCGTTAGGGATGCGGCGGAAGTCATCCATATTTCCGGAAGGATTCCAAAGGGCTCCTGACTGCCTGCGCTGGCCCGCATAGCCGCCATGTTGATGGGGATTAGTTGCAGGGAAGCTGTGTTCATCACTACAAAAAGAATCATGCCGGAAGTGGGCGAATCCCCTGGATTCTTTTGGGCCATAGCTTTCATGGCCGCCAATCCCAACGGCGTTGCCGCATTTCCCAACCCTAACAGGTTGGCGGATAGATTCATGGATATTTTTCCCTGAATCTCCTCTTCCTCCCGGTATTCGGGAAATAGCCTCCCTATAACCGGTGACAACACCTTGGCCAGCAATCGGCTCAACCCGCTTTCTTCCGCTATCTTGAGAAATCCCAACCAAGCACACATGCTGCCCAACAAAAACAAGGACAGTTCCACCGCTGTCTGAGCCCCGTCCATCAGTGCATTGGACAGTTCCCCCAAACGTCCCGTGACCAAGGCGCACAATATACTGGCCAGGATCATGCCAAACCAGATGGAATTTAACATCTTTCTCCTCCCCTTTTTCTCCGGTGGATATTGACTTTAGATCGAAAAAAGTTTATGGTTATTCTGATCCCTTTTCTTTTGGGGACCACACTTTGAACTAAGAAAGGATACAGGCTCATGTTGTTTGGCGAAAAGATTCTGGATTATTGGGACGACATTTTAAGAGACTTGGCAAAAGTGGTTGCCATCCCCTCTGTGGCAAAACCTCAGGAGGGAGAGCATCCCTATGGCGACGAGTGCGCCCGTGTGATTGATACTGTAGTGGAAATGGCAGAAAGCTATGGCCTGAAAGCCAAAAACGTGGGATACCACGCCGCCCATGCCGAATATGGCGAAGGAGAAGGCAATGCTGTGGTAATGGCCCATTTGGACGTGGTCCCCGCCGGAGAAGGCTGGAACACCGATCCCTACACCATGGTCATCGACGACAATCTGGCCTATGGCCGTGGTGTCTCTGACAACAAGGGTCCCGCCATTGTGGCCCTCCATTGCCTCCGGGCCCTCAAGGACGCCGGCGTCAAGGGCAATCGGAAACTGCGGGTAATCTTTGGCTCCGCTGAGGAAATCGGCATGCTGGACATGCCTCATTATTTTGCCAGCGAACAGCATCCCGACATGGGCTTTACTCCCGATTCTTCTTATGGCATCTGCCACTGCGAAAAGGGTCTGCTGGATTTCCGGGTCACCGGCAAAAATGATTCCGCTGTGGTGAAATCCTTTGTTTCCGGCACCGTGCCCAACGCGGTTCCCTACAAGGCGGAATGCACTTTGATCTGCTCCCAGGAGGAGTATGACCAATTGGTGGCAGCTGCCAAGGCTTCTGAAATTGAATACCAGGTTACCCCCACAGAAAACGGTGCCCAGATAGTCTGCCAGGGTCAGGCAGCCCATGCTTCTGCCCCCTGGAATGGCGTCAACGCGGCATCCCATTTGGTGGATCTCCTGGCCAAGGTTTTCCCCCAGGAGAAACTGGGCGCCTTCTTCCGCCTGATCCACGAAAAAATCGGCTTGAACTACGATGGCGCTCCCTTGAATGTGAACATGACTGACGAGCCCAGTGGCCCCCTCACCTTCAACCTGGGTCTGGTTAACGTGGATGAGAATTCCTGCAGCTTGACCGTGGACATCCGCTATCCCGCTACCAAAAAGGGCGCGGATGTCTCCGAAACCATCCGCAGTCAGGTGGAGCCCTATGGTCTGACCTACGAGCTTCTCTCCGATGCGGAACCCCTGTATCTGCCCAAGGAAAGCCAGCTGGTCACCCTCCTCTCCGGCGCCTACAAGGATGTCACCGGTGAAGAGTGCGATATTTTCTCCATGGGCGGCGGCACCTATGCACGGCAGATGTTTGGCAAGGGCGTTGCCTTCGGCGCCGGCTTTAAGGATCAGGCCGACAGCCGTGCCCATCAGGCCAACGAAATGCTGGACCTGCGCCGGTTTAAGCTCCACGCAGAAATCTGCCTGGAAGCCATGTACCGGATGCTGACTGCGGAATAATTCTATGGAACCGTATCATAACATCACTCCCGAAGAGATATTCGGGAACCCGGAAGTGCGCAGTTATATTCTCTGCGGCAACGATTGCATGGGGGCCATCGGCTTTACCGAACATGGCCTTGCCCATGCCAAACGCAGCAGCGATACAGCGCGGGATATTCTCACCTCTTTGGGTTATCCCCAACGCACCTGTGAGCTTGCCGCCATTGCCGGATATCTCCACGATATCGGCAATACGGTGAACCGGGTGGACCATGCCCACAGCGGCGCCTTGATGGCTTTTACTCTTCTCAACAAGCTGCATATGCCTCCTGAGGAAATTGGGCTTGTTTGCTCGGCCATCGGCCATCACGACGAAAAAACTGCCTTCCCGGTTAACCCTTTGGCCGCCGCGCTGATCCTCTCTGACAAGAGCGACGTACGCCGGTCCAGGGTACGCAAGGACGCCGTACTGGAAGCGGATATCCATGACCGGGTGAACTTCGCTGTGGAAAGCTCCCGGTTGGATATTGATCCCGAGAAAAAGCTCTGTATCTTTCATATTGAAATCGCTACGGAAATATGCCCCGTGATGGAATATTTCGAGATTTTCCTGGAACGTATGGTCCTGTGCCGCAAGGCTGCTCAAACATTGGGCCTCCAGTTCGAATTGATCATCAACGGAACAAGATTGCTGTAGGACACAAAAAATCCCCGATGCTCCAAAGAGCATCGGGGATTTTTTACGAAACCCTTTCATGCGGCCCACAAGCGTTTTCGAAGAAAGCGAAGATTATGATCTTTACTTGGCCTCTACCACCACTTTGATGGACTCACTGCTCATCTGCATGGCAATGGCTTCCGGCAGCTGATCCAAGGTGAAATGATGGGTGATGATGGGGCCAAAGTTTACCTTGCCACTGTTGATCAAACGGACGGCGCGGTCATGGGTATCCGGGTTGACAAAGGAACCTTTGATGGTCAATTCCTTCTTGTATACGTCAAAGAGGGGCAGCTGGAAGGTGGAGTCTACCTTGGGCACGCTAAACAGTAGAATTGTGGCGCCCTTGCCTGCAAATTGGAAAGCGCTCTTAACTGCCGGCACATTGCCCACACACTCGATCACCACATTGGCACCACTGCCCATGGCCTTCGTGAAGGTCTCCTCATATCCGGACTGGGTGGGATCGATGGCCACATCCGCACCAACCTCCAAGGCCACCTGGCGGCGTTTCTCATTGGGTTCGCTAACCAGAATCTTGGAAGCGCCGGACAGCTTGGCAAGCTGGACCATGATCAAGCCAATGGCACCGCCGCCTACCACGCACACCTTATCCCCGGGACGAATGCCAGCCAGGTCAATGCCGTGAATACAGCAGGCCAGAGGTTCCGCCATGGCAGCCGCCTCAAAGGGCACGGAAGGATCCAGCTTGAAAGCCTGGGAGGCAGGGATCAGACTGTATTCAGCAAATCCACCGTCTCGGGTCACGCCAATGGCTTCCATGGACTCGCAAAGCTGCTTCTTGGCGTTCTGGCAATATTCGCAATGGCCACAATAGATGTTGGGGTCTACGGTCACATGGTCGCCCACTGCAAAACCGGTAACACCCTCCCCTACTTCCACCACTTCCGCAGAGTACTCGTGTCCCAGCACGACCGGAGGATTGACATCCGCAGATCCGGGTTCCCCGTGGTAAATGTGCACATCTGTGCCGCAAACACCGCACACCTTGTTGCGCAGTACCAGCTCTCCAGGCCCTGCCTGGGGAATCGGAAGATCGGTAACTTCAAAGGTTTTATTTCCCATAAAACGAGATGCTTTCATAGGATATTCCTCCCAAAATAATTCTTTTCTCTTTCATACAACAAAACATATCATTTGTCAAGGGTTCCCACAAAAAAGGAGAGGTAACTTACCTCTCCTTTCTGTTGGGTCCTTTTTACTTTTTGAGCATACCAATCGCGTCGCTGATGGTCTTCTCGTAAGCTTCCATGCCGTATTTATCTACGTCGGCCTTGTTCTTGTCCCCATGGGTCAAGCAGCCGGCGCCGCCAATGCAGCCGCCTACGCAGGCCATGCCTTCAATAAAGTTGCCAGGCAACACATTCTTGGATGCCTTCAGCAAAGCCATCCGGCAAGCCTCAATGCCATCGCAGGGGATTGCCTTCAGATCGAAATCATCCAAGCCCTGTTCTTTCAGCGCCTCAGCCACTGCATCGCTCAAGCCGCCACTACGGGCAAAGATACGGCCATAGTAGGAAGCGTTATCCAGCACGCCTTCCTCCAAAGACTTCAGATCGATGTCACGGCTGTCAAACAGCGCCTGCAATTCCTCAAACGTGATAGCGCAATCGATATAGGGCTTTACGCGCTCCTTCTGCACTTCCATCTTCTTGGCCGTGCAGGGCCCAATAAACACCACTTTCGCACCGGGCGTGGTCTCCTTGATGTACTTGGCGATGGTCGCCGCAGGAGACAGGTTGTGGGAAATGTGCTCCTTGAGCTGGGGGAACTGCTTTTCAATGTAGTCCACGAAGGCGGGGCAGCAGGAACTGGTCAGGAATTTCTTCTCCGCCAACTCCGCGGCTTCCGCAAAGGCCACCATATCTGCGCCCAAGGCCGCTTCCACCACATGGAAGAAGCCCAGCTCCTGGATTCCGGTGATCACCTGACCCAGCTTGGCATAGCTGAACTGACTGGAAATAGAAGGAGCCACCACAGCGTAGAGCTTGTAGTCCTCGTTGTTGTTGCTCTTCTTGATCAGATCCACCACGTCCAGGATGAAGGACTTATCCACCACAGCGCCGAAGGGGCACTGGTAGACACAGGCGCCGCAGGAAATGCAAGTTTCGTTGTCAATGGAAGCAGCGCCGTCTTCCCGCATGCTGATGGCATTGACCTTGCAAGCTTTCTCACAGGGACGCTTCTCGTTGACAATGGCGCTATAGGGGCAAACCTTGGCGCACTGACCGCACTCCACACACTTGGATTTGTCGATATGAGCTTTCAGGTGCTCGTCAAAAGTGATAGCTCCCCGGCGGCATGCATCCTCGCACCGGTGGGCCAAACAGCCACGGCAAGCGTCACTCACATTGTATCCGCTCATGGGGCATTCATCGCAGGCAATATCGATGACCTCAATCACGTTGGGGTTGGACTTGTCGCCCCCTAGGGCCAACTTGATCCGTTCCTCCACAATAGCACGCTCTTTATAGATGCAGCAGCGCATGGTGGGCTTGTTCTTGACGATCAGCTTCGGGATCTCTGTGTAGGCATCCATCAGCCGGTCTTCAAAGGCATACCGCGCCACCTCACGCAGCACCTTGTATTTCAGGTACTGGACCTGGGTGTCGAATTTTCTGTCACGAATGGGCTTTGTAGCCATGTTTTGTTCCGTCCTTTCTGCAGATTGTCCTTAGAAGTAGCTCACCTTGATACGTTTCCCCATCTTTTTCAAACACTCGCTCAGTTCCTCTACCAGGCGCATCTTGATGTTGAAATTGATAGGCAGGTTGGGGTTCTGGTGGGCAGGGTTGATGGCCCGTCCTACAAAGAAATTGATGTCGGTGGCTTCTTCAAAAAGCATCCGGGCAATGAGAGAGGCGCCATCCCGTTTGTATCCCCACTGGCTGAAGGATGCGTTATCTGAGAGGAAATCCTTGGCGTACTCCAGCACCTTGCTGATGGTGATCACGCCTTCTGTAACCAGATCCACACCTTCGATTTTGGCAATAGGCGGGATTTCCGGGTCTAAGTAGTTCAGGTCTGCCACCATGGGCTTGTGCAAAAACTCAGAGGCCAAAGTGGACGTGGTACCGCCACAGACAATATGTTTGCCCTCCTTGGAGAAGAACAGGGACATATACTTGTTGGTATCCTTCCGGTCCGACGGAGGGCCAATCATCAGGTTCACCTGGGAACGTTTCCGGATTTTCACCACGCACACGGTGGTATCATCCCCCGGATGACCTCCATACAGGTGATTGCATTCCTCCAGCAGAATCGCCGCGTAGGTCTTGGCGGTGTAGCTTTCGTCGTACATCATTTCCAGGAAGTCCACAATGTCTTTCCGTTCCCAGCCGAAATTCAGCGACTGCCCCACCCCTGCGTGAATGGCACCGTCACTCATGGTAAACAGGAAATCTTTTTCCTGAAGCTTGATCTTGGATTTGTAGATCATCTTCCCCTCAATCTCCGTTCCGGTCTTGGGAATTTCCACAAATTTACCGTCCCGGATCAGGATCAACAGAGGATTGTCATACTGGATGATCTCCGCCTCTTCGTTCTCGATAATGTGAATAATGGTGAAGGTGGAATAGGCCACGCCCCGCACAGCGCAGACCGGCAGTGTGGAGGCGATGGTGGAAACGCAGTCTTCCAGGCGCATATTGGCCGCCATCATCGTGGAGATGATCTTGGAGGTCAAGGAGGATAAAATATTCGCCTTTACGCCGCTGCCCATTCCGTCCGCCAGAACAATCACAGTGGAATTTTCGCCCTGCTCCACGATTTCTACCCGGTCGCCGCAGAGCTGCTCCCCCCATTTGTTCAGGCTGATGTATCCGATGTCGCTGCAAAGATTATTCATCGCTCAAAGAATCCTTCAGGTTGGTCAATGCGATCTTGGTTTCTGCAGTGGTCTCGCCCAACAGGGACGCAATCTCCTGCACCACTCGCATCTGCTTTTCGATGACCCGGTCTGTCACCTCAATGGTGTGCTGGCTGATCTTTTCCTTGTTCATGCGCTCCCGTTCTTCCTCCGTCACGTCACGCATGATGCACATCACAATATGATAGCTCTTGTCGTAAATAACGCTCTGCTCAACATAGCGCTTGTATTCGGTGAGATACACCTTTTCATCCCGCACGCTTATCCCGGTCTGCATCACATCCAGGAATACCTTGGGATCCAAAATGCGGATAACCTGGTCTCCCAGCACATCGGAAGCATGACGGATATTCATGATCCGGCAGGCAGCAGAGTTGATTTGCTGAACCTCCAGGTCCTCGTTGAGCACAATGATGCCGTTGGGAGTATTGTTGATGATGGTATCGGAGAAGCTCTCTGCCTTCTCTTTCAAGAACGGCAGGCACATGTTGATATTGGCCTTGCCCTGATACACGGCAACCGCTTTCTCCCGGCAGGTGTTGTAGCCACAGGCGCCGCAGTTGAGCTCCTGATCCGGAGTGTTCTTACCCATCTTCCGCAGGATCTCTTCGATCTCCTTTTCCCCGGGCATCTGACGGTGCAGGCCAATAAACCGGTGATCCTTGATCAGGTCAGCAGATGCAGGCTGCTCCACGGCAAAATCCTTCTTGCCAGCGTAACGATTCACCGCAATGGTGTCCGTTACAGGACGGCGATGCTCCCGTTCCATAGCAGGGCCGCCAACGCAGCTGCCTGCACAAATGGACATTTCAATGAAGCACTTCTTCAGACGGCCTTCCTTGATATCGTTCAACGCCGCAATGCAATTGTCGATACCGTCAACAACCATGTAAGTATAGTCGTCGGAATCACAATTCATGGTGCGAAGGATACCGCCAGAGGTGGGGAACAAACGAGCACGGCTTTCCTCCAGAGAATCTTCACCCTGCTCAATGGTGATGCCCTCCTGCTTGAGCCAATCGGACAGCTCTTCAAAGGTGAGCACACAGTCCACCAGGCCGGGATAAGCCTCTGCTTCCGCCTTTTTGGAGATGCAGGGTCCAATAAACACGGTTTTGACGCCGGGATTTTCCTGCTTGATCTTCTGACAATGGGCCTGCATAGGAGAAAGCACCGTTGCCAGATAAGGCAGAACTTCCGGATAGTACTTTTCCACCAAGGTATTCACGGAATGGCAGCAAGTGGAAATGACAACCTCCTGCTTGCCCTCACGGACAATATTCTCGTATTCGGTCTTCACAATCGAGGCGCCGATTGCAGTTTCCTGAGCGCCGGAGAAGCCCAATTGCTTCAAAGCCTTCTCCATGGTAGCGATGGTGGCGCCAGGGTAGTTGGCCACGAAAGAGGGCGCCAAACTGGCGATGACCGGACCGCTCTTGATCAACTGAATAGCGCTGGGCACATCATTGCGGATCTCCTTGGCGTTTTGGGGACATACCACAAAACACTGACCGCAGAGAATACATTCGTCACTGACAATCTGTGCCTGGCCCGTGGAATATTTGATGGATTTCACGGGACAGTGGCGAATGCATTTGTAACAGTTCACACAGTTGGATTTCTTCAACTTTAAAAATTCAGCCATGGGGGGAACCACCTCTCACTAACTTAATAAGGGTCCGGGCACGGCAAACTCCATCAATGTATGGCCATTGATGGAGCTTCCTGCGATTCGAGTCTTATTTCACTTTGGCAAGGATTTCTTTCTCAAAGAAATCCTTCGTGGTCTCGGGAGAAAGGGAATACAGCTTGTCATCCAGAGTGACGTTGACGCCGTTGACGCAGTTGCCCATGCAGAAGGTACCGCCCAGCTCCACCTTGTCTTCCAGGTGGTTTTCCTTCACCAGATATTGGAGCTGCTCAACAATCTGGCGGGAGCCTTTCAGATGACATGAACTTCCAATGCAAATGGTAACTTTCACGATTTTCATCCTCCTAAAAATGGTAAAAAGTTCATTCTTCTAAAATAAAGAGGGACCGCGCCATACGCCCCGGCATGGCGCGGAGACTCTTATCTCACGTTATTCAGTTGGATTATCAAGTTTGTTCTCGGTGGGAAAATTATTCGTACTCCACCACGTTCACCCAGTGCATCAGGAATTCCCGCTCTTCGGGCTTGCCCTTCACGGACTGGGAAGCTGCTACGATGGGCAGCCACTTCTGCACATACTGCTTGGCAGTATCAGTCTTCTTGCAGAACAGGTCCAGATACTTCTCAGCAGCGTCGATGTCGCCGCCCAGCCAGAACAGCAGATAGGTCCGGGCTGCGTCAGCACTGGCGTTGCCCTGCGTGGCATGGGACCAGTCCAGAATGGAGTAGCTCTCGCCATCGGGAGAGATCACCACGTTGGTGGGGTTGAAGTCGCCATGGCACAGCTTGGTGTGGTTGGGCATGGAAGCCAAACGGGAATCCAGCTCATAGCGGGTGGTAGCATCCAGACCGGTCTGGGAGATCTTGCGCTTCATCTTCTCCTTCAGGCGGTTCAGCATGGGGCAGGTCTTGGACTGGACTTCAATCTGAATGTCCACAAAACGCTCCAGATACTTCTCCTTATTGTCGGGATCTTCCGCCATCAGCTGCGCAAGGGTCTTGCCCTCAGCATAGTCGGTCACAATGGCCCACTTGCCGTCGATCTTGGTGACTTCCTCCACATGGGGAATGGGAAGGCCAGTCTCTTCTACCCGGGCAATGTTCAAAGCCTCGTTGAGGATGTCCGCCTTGGAATAGCCCTCGTCGAACACCTTGATCACATACTTCCCGTCCCGGTAGATGGTCTTGGAAGTCCGTACAGCGATTACCTTTTCCAGTTTCATGGTAAAAACTCCTCCGTTATTTTACTTGCCGTAGTAGCACTTCAGATAGATTTCTTTGATCTCGCTCATCAGCGGATATCTGGGGTTGGCGCCGGTGCACTGGTCGTTGAAGGCGTTCTCCACCATCTCGTCCAGGGTATCCAGGAAGTACTTCTCGTCTACGCCATAATCCTTGATGGTCTTCTTGATGCCAATCTTCTCCTTCAGATCTTCCAGAGCCTTGATGAAGTTCTCGAACACTTCGTCGTCGTTCTTGCCCTGGATGCCGCAGAAACGAGCAGCTTCCACATAGCGGGCCTTGGCATGAGGATACTGATACTGAGAGAAGGTACCCATCTTGGTGGGAACTTCGGCAGCGTTGTAGCGGATCACGTCGGTGAGGATCACAGCGTTGGCAATGCCGTGGGGCAGATGATGATAAGCACCCAGCTTGTGAGCCATGGAGTGGTTCACACCCAGGAAGGCATTGGCGAATGCCATACCGGCCATGCAGGAAGCCTCAGCCATACGCTCACGGGCATAGGGATCGTTGGCGCCGTTCTCATAGCAGGAGGGCAGATAATCAAACACAGCCTTCATTGCCTTCAGTGCCAGACCATCGGTGAAGGGAGTGGCCATGATGGACACATATGCCTCGAGGGCATGGGTCATAACGTCGATACCGGAAGCGCTGGTCAGACCCTTGGGCTGAGTCATCATGTTGTCAGCGTCCACAATAGCCATAGTGGGCAGCAGCTCGTAGTCAGCCAGAGGCCACTTGGTGCCGGTCTTCTCATCGGTGATGATGGCGAAGGGAGTCACTTCGGAACCAGTACCGGAGGAGGTGGGGATAGCAACCATGATTGCCTTCTCGCCCATCTTGGGGAACTTGTAGATTCTCTTCCGGATATCCATGAAGTCCATGCTCATGGACTGGAAGTCCGCATCGGGATGCTCGTACAGCACCCACATGATCTTGGCAGCGTCCATTGCGGAACCGCCGCCCAGAGCAATGATGGCGTCGGGCTCGAAATCGCGGATCTGCTTGGCGCCTTCCAGAGCGCAGCCCAGGGTGGGATCGGGAGCTACATCATAGAAGCAGGCATACTGAATGCCCAGCTCGTCCAGCTTATCGGTGATGGGCTTGGTATAGCCATTCTTAAACAGGAAGGTATCGGTAACGATAAAGGCCTTCTTGCGGTTATATTCCGTCTTCAGCTCGTCCAGGGCCACAGGCATGCAACCCTTCTTGAAATAGACCTTCTCAGGCACTCTGAACCACAGCATGTTCTCTCTCCTCTCGGCAACCGTCTTGATATTGATCAGGTGCTTGACACCCACGTTCTCGGAGACGGAGTTGCCGCCCCAGGAACCGCAGCCCAGGGTAAGGGAGGGAGCCAGCTTGAAGTTGTACAGGTCGCCGATACCGCCCTGGGAAGAGGGAGTATTGACCAGAATACGGCAGGTCTTCATGGCAGCCTGATGCTTTGCCAACTTCTCCTTCTCAGCCACGTTGATATACAGAGAAGAAGTATGGCCGTAACCGCCGTCGGCAATCAGATGCTCAGCCTTCTCAATGGCCTCATCAAAGGTCTTGGCCTTGTACATAGCCAGCACGGGAGACAGCTTCTCGTGAGCGAACTCCTCGGAGATGTCCACGCTCTCCACTTCGCCGATGATGATCTTGGTGTTTTCGGGCACATCCACACCAGCCAGAGCAGCAATGGTGTGAGCCTTCTGACCAACGATCTTGGCATTCAGAGCGCCGTTGATGATGATGGTCTTGCGAACCTTTTCCGTCTCAGCCTTATTCAGGAAGTAGCAGCCCCGCTTGATGAACTCATCCTTCACAGCCTTGTATACCTTGTCCAGAACGATCACGGACTGCTCGGATGCGCAGATCATGCCGTTATCAAAGGTCTTGGAATGGATGATGGAGTTGACAGCCAGCACCACGTCGGCAGTGTCATCGATGATGGCGGGGGTATTGCCGGCGCCTACACCCAGAGCGGGAGTACCAGAGGAGTAAGCAGCCTTCACCATGCCGGGGCCACCAGTGGCCAGGATGATATCAGCCTCAGCCATCAAGGTGTTGGTCAGCTCCAGGTTGGGAATGTCGATCCAGCCGATCAACCCTTCGGGAGCGCCTGCCTTCACGGCAGCTTCCAGAACAACCTTGGCAGCCTCAATGGTGCACTTCTTGGCACGGGGATGGGGGCTGATGATGATGCCGTTGCGGGTCTTCAGGGCAATCAGGGTCTT
Organism: uncultured Oscillospiraceae bacterium; assembly: GCA_900543305.1. Lineage (GTDB taxonomy): Bacteria > Bacillota > Clostridia > Oscillospirales > Acutalibacteraceae > Acutalibacter. The sequence continues at coordinate 18,953 of UQQZ01000022.1, read as the reverse complement.
AAAGATGGCGGTGGAAGTGGGGTTGGTGGTGGGGATTACGGCACCGATCACACCAATGGGCTCGGCAATCTTCTTGATACCGTATGCCTTGTCCTCTTCAATCACACCACAGGTCTTGGTGTTCTTGTAAGCGTTGTAAATATACTCGGCAGCATAGTGATTCTTGATGACCTTGTCTTCCACAACGCCCATGCCGGTTTCCTCAACGGCCATCTTGGCCAGAGGAATACGCTGGAGGTTGGCAGCCATGGCAGCCGCGCGGAAAATCTTGTCTACCTGCTCCTGGGTATAGCTGGCGTAGATCTTCTGCGCCTCCCGTACCCGGGCAAGCATTCTTTCGAATGTTTCCGCGTTTTCCACAATTTCATAAGTCGTTTTCGTGTTCATGAAATGATCCATCCTTTTTAATTTATTTTGTGCTGAATCTTTCCTTTAAATGGTTGGACAAGATGGCGAGGGACACGGCCATATTTTCATTCTGAACCAGTATTCCCTCCGGAACATCCAGGTGGACATTCGTGAAGTTCCAAACAGCCAGTATCCCGCTTTTGATCAACAGGTTGCACACCGCTTGGGCATGTTCTCCCGGCACAGTGAGAATCCCGATGCGAACCTTCATCCGGCGGCAAAGGTCTTCCAGCCGGTCCATGGGTAAAATCTTCTTCTCCCCCACTACCGTGTTGACTGTGAACGGGTCCGTGTCGAATCCGGCCAAGATATTCAGTCCGTACTGCACGAAACCATCATAGGCCAAAAGCGCTTTTCCCAACTGCCCAGCTCCTACCAACACGGCGTCCTGGGCGTTGTCATATCCCAAAAAGTGCTCCAGCTCCCTAATCAGATCCTCGCGCACATACCCTACCTTGGGCCTACCCGAGCCGCTGATGGAGGCAAGATCCTTTCTCACCACCACGTGGTTCATGTTCAGCGCATCTGCTATTGCCGTGGCCGAGATATATTTGGAAGCGTCTTGCAGCGACTTGAGATAATTCAAGTATGTGGGCAGCCGCTGCAGCGTTTGCTTCGAAACGCTTCGGCTCGGCACTTTCCTCACCTCTTTCCCCTGACTTTGACAATATTTTAACAGATTCCCCTGAGCTTGTAAATTGGTAGGATCGATATATCGATATCGAATTACCGATTTAATTTGTACACTTTGCCGTTTCCGTTAAGCCCAAGGAAAATGATGGTTAACTCTTCCGAAATTCTGTTGGAAAGGGCGCATTTTTTCAACAGATTCCCAGAATTATTCAACCTCATTTTAGTATATTCTTTTCCCGAAAGCAAGAGGAATTTCAAAAAAGAAAAGGCTATCCTCCGTTTTTTTCCGGAGTCCAGCCCTTTTTCCATAAATTTATACAAAGCGCTTTTGCCGCAGGAGTTGAAAGCGCTCCCAGCTGCAAAGGCCCTCCTTTTGCCATCGGCATCCACCGCACACTTGTTCCCATTGGGTTTGGGTCACCTGCCGCAAACGCTCTCCCACTCCAGCAGGTGTGATCTTATCCCCTGCCTGGAAATTCACTGCTGCCAAGGCGGCCTTGTCCCGACGGAGCACGTCTTCCGTACCCAAAGCGCATTTATTTCCGGGCAATCGGTGTGGACAAGCCCCACAAAGCTCGTCACTTCCCTCACACAGAAGAATGGACTCCCCCTGCACCAAAGCAGCTAATGTTTCTGTCATTTGGCGGGTAAAAGCTTCGTCGTACCCACACCCTTGAAACAGAGTGCCGCAAAAAAGATGATGTCCTCGCAACCGTCTCATAGAACCTCCAGCAACTTTGCCTTCTTCATACTGAAGACAATGGCCTGGGCAGCAAAATATCCCAACACCACCGATACCACATCTTTCGCAAGATAAGGCAGGCAAGCGGTTACGATGGCCTGCGGCAGGGACGTGGACATTACCAGGGCAAACTGAACGGCGCCGCACAGGTCACAGACAACCAGCCCCACCAGGCCCAACACAAGAGCCAACCATTTCCAGCTCTGCTTGGCACCAAGGCCACAAAAAAGGCTCATCAGGAAAAAGCCCCAGAGGAAACCGCCTGTCACTCCCAGAAAAGAACCAATTCCTCCGCTGAATCCTGCAAACACCGGAACCCCTACTGCACCCAGGGCCAGATACACCGCCAGGGACATACCTCCCATGCCCACACCCAGCACATAGCCGCACAGAGCCACCGCAAATGTCTGAAGGGTCACCGGCACACCGGTGGGCAGAGGAATCGAGATTTGGGATAACACTGCCATAACGGCGGCAAATACCGCCACCAGGACCATTTTCTGAATTTTATGTTTGGATTGGGTTTTCATAAATCTTTCTCCTTGACTTGGTCTTAAACCTTTGATGCCGCCATTTCTTCCGATTGACGCAAACGTTCCAAAAAGTCTTTTTTGATATTGACTTCCCCGGCAGAAAACTTCTTCTCCACTCCATCGGGAAGCCGCACTAACAAACGTGCTTCATCGTCCACCCCTAGAACAAGGCCTTCTTTTACCGTATCTCCTTGGGTAAAGGTCACTTCCATTCCCGTCAAGAGAGAGCGCTCTCGGTAGGCCTTCATGAAGGTTCGCTGGGTCAGATGATCGTAATAGACAAAAAAGTGGTTGAGGATTTCCGCCGCCAACTTGGTTCGCACCCCTTCGGGAACTTCTCCCGAATACAGGGCCCCGGCTACCTCCCGAATCTCCGGGGCAAATCCTCCCGGAGGTTCTTGGATATTGACACCAATTCCCACTATGGCATATTGGAGCCCATTGTTTTCAAAGTCCACAGAAGCTTCCGTCAAGATGCCGCACACTTTCCGACCCCGCAAATACACATCGTTGACCCATTTGATCTTGGCATGCATACCGGTTACACTGTCGATAGCTTCCGCCACTGCCACCGCTGCGGCGGTGGTCACGGAAAGAGATTCCTCTGCGGAAAACTTCGGGCGAAGCAGCACACTGATATAGAGCCCTGTTCCTTTGGGAGACAGGAAGGACCGGCCCAAGCGACCCTTGCCCTGAGTCTGTTGCTGGGCGATCAGGGTCATGCCCTCGGCGCCCCCTTGCTCCGCAATGGCTTTGAGCACCGTGTTGGTAGAGGTTACCGAATCCCGGACATCGATGGCACAATATCGGGCGGATCCCGTCAGCAGCCGCCGCACTCCCGCAGGCGTCAGAACATTGTGTTCTGATATCAAACGATATCCACGGTTGGTTCCAGCCTCAATTTCGTAGCCCGCTTCCTTTAATTTGCCCACCGCTTTCCACACAGAGTTCCGGCTGACCCCCAGCTTTTCTGCCATTTCTTCCCCCGAAATAGGGCCATCCGCCTCTTCCAGCAATTCTAAAACGTCCTCGGTGACTGACATAAAGGTCCTCCTCGTTTACGCGCGTTGTCCTCACTTTAGCACGGTACTCGCGAATTGTCAACCAAATTGTCACCCATAGGGTGACAATCAAGAGACCGGCAAAAAAAGAAAGCGAACGCCGGCCTTTCAGCCAATCATTCGCTTTCCCTTGCTAGGATTGTGTTATTTTAGTTGCCCGGTTTGAAACTGTCCTTCAGCTTCACAGAGCGGTTGAACACCAACGCCTCCGGCTTGCTGTCTCTGCTATCCACACAGAAATAGCCCTGCCGCAAGAACTGGTAGCTCTCGCCCGGCTTTGCCTCACCCAAAGCGCGCTCCACTTTACAGCCAGTGAGCACCTTCAGAGAATCGGGATTGAGGTAGTCCAGGAAATTGCCCTCGTCCGGGTTGGGCACAGTGAACAGGTTGTCATAGAGACGGATCTCCGCATCCAAAGCGTCGGCAGCATTTACCCAGTGAATGGTGGCGCCTTTGACCTTCCGGCCATCGGAGGGATTGCCGCCTTTGCTCTCGGGATCGTACTCCGCAAAGACTTCGGTGATGTTGCCGTTCTCGTCTTTGGCACAACCAGTGCAGCGGATCAGGTAGGCGCCTTTCAAGCGGCACTCAGGGCCTTCGGGATACAGGCGCTTATACTTGGGCACGGGCGTTTCCAAGAAGTCCTCCCGCTCGATATACACACTGCGGGAGAAGCTCACCGGGCGGGTGCCATCCTCAGGTTTATTGGGATTGTTCTCCACATCGAACAATTCTGTCTGGCCCTCGGGGTAGTTAGTGATGGTCAGCTTGATGGGATCCAGCACAGCCATGGCACGACGGGCATTGAGGTTCAGATCTTCCCGCAGGCAATACTCCAAGAAAGCATACTCCACCGTGGAGTTCACCTTGGAAACGCCGTTGCGTTCACTGAAATTCCGAATAGAGGCGGGAGTGTAACCCCGGCGGCGCAAGCCGCAGAGAGTGGGCATCCGAGGATCATCCCAGCCGTCCACATAGCCGCCTTCCACCAGAGCACGAAGCTTCCGCTTGCTCATGACGGTGTTGTTGATGCCCAGCCGGGCAAATTCAATCTGGCGGGGCTTGGAAGGAAGTGTCACGTTCTGAATCACCCAGTCGTAGAAGGGACGGTGATCCTCAAACTCCAGGGTGCACAGAGAATGGGTAATATGCTCCATGGCATCCTCAAAGGGATGGGCATAGTCGTACATGGGATAGATGCACCACTTGTCCCCAGTGCGGTGATGCTTGGAATGGTTGATCCGGTAGATCACCGGGTCCCGCATATTGAAGTTGCCGGAAGCCAAGTCGATCTTGGCCCGCAGAGTCATCCGGCCATCGGGGAACTCGCCGGCACGCATCCGACGGAACAGGTCCAGACTCTCCTCTTTGGGGCGGTCCCGGTAAGGGCTGGTGGCGGGATGGGTCAGGTCGCCACGCATTTCCTTCATCTGCTCGGGGGTCAGCTCGCACACATAGGCAAGGCCCTTTTCGATCAGTTCTTCCGCGCCCTTGTACATATCTTCAAAGTAATCAGAGGCATAGTAGAACCGGTCATCCCAGTCATAACCCAGCCAGTGAATATCCTCCTTGATGGCGTCCACATATTCCACGTCTTCTTTGGTGGGGTTGGTGTCGTCCATTCGCAGGTTGCAGATACCGCCGAAACGCTCTGCGGTCCCAAAATCCACAAAGATGGCCTTGGCATGACCAATATGCAGGTAGCCGTTGGGTTCGGGTGGGAAACGGGTGTGGACCTGCATCCCCTCGGTGCGGCCGCCAGGGCCCATGTCTTCCTTCACAAATTCGTCAATGAAATTGGTGGAAACAACTTCGTCATAGTTTACCTTTTCACTCATTGCAATCACGGTTCCTTTCTAAGGGATTACGTTAATTTGATGGGTATTTTTACCAGGGTTATGGTTAACCCTGGAGTTTAGCCAGTCCCAGCTTCAACCGGCGAAGAGCCTCCTCCCGGCCAAGCAGTGTCAAGATTTCCATAGCACCGCCCGGAGTTACCAAAGTGCCTGCCGCAGCAATACGAACAGGCCACAACAGGGTACCGTTCTTCACTTCCAGCTTCGAAGCCAGGGAAATCAAAGTTTCGTGAATGTCATTTAGCTCCCACGAGGGGAGCTGCTCCAGGGCCCCCAAGGCAGCCTCCAGCATTTTCGGAGAGTTCTCCAGGTTGGTCTTGCTCTTCTTATTTACAAAGAAATCTACGGGATACTCAGGCAGTTCCTTCAGGAAACCCAGCAAACCAGGAATTTCTGTGAACTTGGAAATCCGGGCGGGCAGAATAGAATAGAGCACTTCCCAGGGCTTCTCCTGGTCGCCGAATACCTCTTTATAATAGGGCATTGCGTGAGAAGTAAATTCCTCTTGACTCATGGCCTTGATGTATTCGCTGTTGAACCAGTTCAACTTATCATAGTCGAATACAGCGGGAGATTTACTGATTCCGTCAATGGAGAACACCTTTACCATCTCTTCCAGAGAGAGAATCTCCTGGTTATCCTTGGGACACCATCCCAGCAAAGCGATGTAGTTGGTGATGACAGGTGCCAAATAGCCCTCTTGCATCAACCCCTCAAAACTGGTGGATCCATGACGCTTGGACAGTTTGGACACACTGCCGTCTTCGTTCTTCCCCATGATCAGGGGCAGGTGCACATAGGTGGGGATCTCCCATCCAAAGGCCTCGTACAGCAAATTGTACTTGGGAGTGGAGGTGAGATACTCACACCCGCGCACCACATGGGTGATGTGCATCAGGTGATCGTCGATCACGTTGGCGAAGTTGTAGGTGGGATACCCGTCCGCCTTCAAAAGTACCTGATCTTCAATCTCTTTATTTTCAATGGTGATGGAACCAAACACCGCGTCTTCAAAGGTGGTAGATCCCTCCAACGGGATCTTCTGACGGATAACATAAGGCGTACCCGCCTCCAGCAGACGACGCACCTCTTCCTCCGGCAAATCCCGGCAATGACGGTCATACCCGCCAATTCCCTCGGCATTGTGCAGAGACTCCAAACGCTCTTTGGTACAAAAACAATAGTAGGCTTTTCCTTCTCGGACAAGCTGCTCCGCATACGGTTTGTAGAGATCCTTCCGCTGGCTCTGGACGTAGGGGCCATATTCGCCGCCGATATCCGGGCCTTCGTCGTGCTTCAAACCCACTTGTTCCAAGGTGTGGTAGATCACGTCCTCCGCGCCTTCCACCAAACGTTCCCGGTCTGTATCTTCAATCCGGAGAACAAATTGTCCTCCCTGGGATTTTGCCACCAGATACTCATACAACGCCGTGCGCAAATTGCCCACATGCATAAACCCCGTAGGGCTGGGGGCAAATCTCGTCCTGACTGTCGCCATATCCTCTGTCTCCTAACTTGAAATCTTTTTTCTCTATTATAGCAAAAAATGGCGCTTTGGCAATAAAAATCTGCGAAGATTCCTTGCAGAATGGTTGGAAACACTTATTCCCCGCCTATATCAGCCTCTAAGTTTTCTCCCTTCACTTCCAACACATATTCCTCCAAACAATCTCCCCGCTTCTCCATAGCTTGGGCGTGTTCTTTTCCCACATACCGGTAATGCCAACTTTCTTCTGCCATCCCCGTTATGGACTCCTTTCCCGGAGGATATCGCTGGATAAATCCATATTCTGCCCCATGCTCCTGAAGCCACCGGAACGCCGGAGTTTCTCCAAATTGGTCGGTTACCTGATTGAAATCCACGGCCAAACCCGTGTGGTGTTCACTGTGCCCGGGAAAAGCCACGGTTCTCAATGCATCTTCCCAGGCCTCCTTCTCCCCCATCCCTCGATTCCGCCGCTCCAACACTGCGTGTTCCAAAACAATCTGCTGCCTCTCTTCGCTCCGGTATCCGGAGGCCACCCACAACCAAACTTGGTCTCGTTCCGCCGCTTCTATCATCTGTACAAGATCCTCCCCCATGCGCCGATCTACCACTTCGTCATCCACCAAGTAGGGGAAAAAGCTCCAGTCCTCCGGCAAGGCCACTTCTTGGTTCACCAGTACCAAAAGTGGATCCTCACTTTGCTCATACCCAGCAAACTGTCCTTGTTCCGGATCTCCATTTACCATTGTCACCCCATCGGGTTCGGCGGGGCTCCCTTCATGCATCCGCTGTCTGTCCCATCCATTCACCATCAATGCCACAGTCAATCCTAAAAAAAATACTGCTGTGGCAACGCCTCTGGAAGACGTTTTTCCTCCCATACGCACCCCTTCTTTCCAAAAACTCTTGATTATTCTCCCCAAAAGGTGCATAGTTAATGAATTGGGATCCTATTCCCGAAAAGAACCCTTTTGGAAAAGAGGTAATATCGATGACTCAAATCTTTGTATATGGAGACCGTGAAAAAATGAAAAACTACGCCAACGCTTTGGATGCCTGCGGCGTTCAGGGAATCTTCTCTTTGGACCTGTCCCGGGCGCGGGATTGCGCTGGACTGTTGCTGCCGGGAGGTGGAGACATCGATCCTGCCCGGTATGGGCAATTGCCCGCCGGCAGCGAAGAACCGGATTTGGAACGGGATGCGGCAGAGCTTCATCTGGTATCCAATTTCGTTGCATGGGGACGTCCGATCCTGGGAATTTGCCGAGGAATCCAAATTCTGAACGTGGCTTTGGGCGGTGATTTGATTCAGGATCTGGAAACCGCCAAAGAACACAAACACGATCCTCAACTGGGCGATCGAGTTCACCTCGTTACGGTACCGGAAAACAGCTTTCTCTTCCCCCTCTATGGCAAAGAATTTTCCGTCAACAGCTCTCACCATCAGGCTCTGAAAACGCTGGCGCCTGGCCTGCAAGAAGCCGCCCGTTCTTCCAGAGATGGGGTTCTGGAGGCGGTACAGTGGCCGGATCGGCAAATCTATGGAGTGCAATGGCACCCGGAACGTATGGCCTTCGCCCTTCGTCGGCCGGACACCGTAGACGGTCAACCCATTTTCCAATTTTTCTTGTCTCTTTGCAGGTAAAAAAATCCTGCTTCAATCAAATCTTGTGTTGACAACCAGCAGCTCCGATGATATAATATTTAGCGTTGGTTATGCGCGAGTGCTGGAACTGGCAGACAGGCACGTTTGAGGTGCGTGTGTCTACGACGTACGGGTTCAAGTCCCGTCTCGCGCACCAGTCAAAGAAATGGCTTGATTCCTGGATTTCTAGGTTTCAAGCCATTTTTCACGTCTTTTTGTTTCTAGATTTTTGAAAAAGATTTCAAAAACTAGGATAAATTACCGCGTTTTGAAAATCAATACAACACGAAATACAACACAAAAAAAGCCCCGGATTTCTCCGGGGATTCCACTTTCCCTTCTTGACGTCAGCCAGGAAGGCTGATATAATATGTCAAAAAACAGGGGAGCTTGTATTGGCAGGCTGAGAGGAAGTCACTCAACTTCGACCCTTCAACCTGATTCGGATAATGCCGTCGTAGGAAGTGAACATATCATTCCCGGGGATACCGTAACAGGTATCCCCTTTTTCTATGCCAAGCTGTGGATGCAACCATCTCCCCAGGTACAGGGAAGTAGAACCGGACACGCTGAAAAAGACAAAAATGCTCGCTGGAAACTTTGCCCTCTGGCGGCACAAACTCTGGAAAACAAGGGATTCTTATTTGACCAAAAGACACAATTTGGATGTTGCTGTGGCTCACGCCTAGAAACATTTCTCTGGGACTCTGGCAAATAGCTGAACCCAGACCATGGCACCAGGTCATGCAACCACGCTTCCTAATATATATAAAACCATTTTAAGGGAGGAAATACCATGGAACAGTACACCACACAAATGGACGCTGCAAGGAAGGGAATTGCTACCCCCCAGATGAAAGCCGTTGCCGAAAAAGAACATATGCCTCTGGAACAGCTTATGAATCTGGTGGCCCAGGGTAAAGTGGCCATCTGCGCCAACAAAGCCCATACCTGCTTGAATCCTGAGGGAGTGGGCAGCATGCTTCGGACCAAGATCAATGTGAACTTGGGCGTTTCTCGGGATTGCAAAGACTACAACATCGAAATGCAGAAGGTGATGAGCGCTATCCATCTGGGCGCCGAAGCCATCATGGACCTTTCCAGTCACGGTGACACCCAGCCTTTCCGGCGGAAACTGGTGGCTGAGTGCCCCGCTATGATCGGCACGGTCCCCGTATATGACAGTGTCATCCACTACCAGCGGGATTTGAGCACCCTCACTGCCCAGGATTTTATCGACGTGGTCCGGCTCCACGCAGAAGACGGAGTGGACTTTGTGACGCTCCACTGTGGGATCACCCGAAAAACCATCGACCAAATCCGCAAACACAACCGGAAAATGAACATTGTCAGCCGGGGTGGCAGCCTGGTGTTTGCCTGGATGAGCATGACCGGAGAGGAAAACCCCTTCTACGAGCACTTTGACGAGATCCTGGACATCTGCGAAAAACACGATGTGACGATCTCCTTGGGAGACGCCTGCCGGCCCGGCTGTCTGGCCGATGCGACCGATGTGTGTCAGATTGAAGAACTGGTGCGTTTGGGTGAGTTGACCAAGCGGGCTTGGGCGCACAATGTTCAAGTGATGGTGGAAGGCCCTGGCCATGTGCCGCTGAATCAAGTGGCTGCCAACATGCAGGTCCAGCAAAGCATCTGCATGGGCGCCCCCTTCTATGTGTTGGGGCCCCTGGTAACGGACATCGCCCCCGGATATGACCACATCACCGCGGCCATCGGCGGAGCAGTAGCTGCCATGAGCGGCGCCGCCTTCCTCTGCTATGTGACTCCCGCAGAACATCTGGCCCTTCCCAATGTGGAGGATGTAAAGCAGGGCATTATCGCCTCCAAAATTGCAGCCCATGCTGCGGATATCGCCAAGGGAATTCCCGGCGCCCGAGACATCGATGACAAAATGGCGGAAGCCCGTAGGGCATTGGACTGGGATGCCCAGTTTGCCTGTGCCCTGGATCCGGAAACCGCCAAGGCTATCCGGGACAGCCGCAAGCCCGAGGACGACCACAGCGACACGTGCAGCATGTGCGGAAAATTCTGTGCTGTACGCAGCATGAACAAGGCTTTGGCCGGAGAATACATCGATATCCTGTAACTCATAAACAGCAAAAAATCCGCGGATAATGCTCGGTGGTCGTAAAACAGTAATATGTGAATTTCTTGGAACAGGCATGATTTCGGTCATGCCTGTTCCGCTTTTATCAGTTCATCCACGGGAATATAGCCAACAAGGTCATATTCGATATGTACCCTCTGTTTGCGTTTACCGCTGGACTTGTCCGGTGCCTCCACATAAACCGCCTTTACAAGCTCTCTGAGAGCATATGGCGTAAGTTCTGTGAGGTCGGTGTATCTGCGTGCCCGCTGAATAAACTGTTCAAGGTCTTCTATCTGTCGTTCCTGTACTTCAATCTCTTTTTGCAGATTTACGATTTCAACTTTGAGCTGCGCCTGCTCATCCTCGTAGGTCTTGCTCATCATGGCAAAGCGATCATCGTTCAGCTTGCCCTTGGCGTTGTCCTCGTAGATTTTGATAAACAGGCGGTCAAGTTCCCCTATACGCTTTTCTGCCTGTGCCAGACGCTTCTTATATACCCTTATGGTTTCCTCGCTTTGCAGACGGAGTTTTTGCTCCATTTCCACCCTGAAATGTGCTTCATATCGGGTCACATACGAGATAACCTCTTTCATGTGATTCCAGACCAAATCCTCCAAAACTACGGCACGAATGTAGTGTCCACTGCACTTGTCCTTGTTGGCTCGATGAGTGGAACAAGTGAAAAAGTCCTGTCTCTTTTCAAAGTATTTGGTGGTGGAATAGTAGAGCTTCTGCTTGCAATCAGCACAGAACACCAATCCCGAAAACGGACTGCTCTTGCCTGTTGCCGTTCGCCTGTGTCGCTGCTGACGAATCTCCTGCACCTTGTCAAAGACTTCCTGCTCGATAATGGCAGGATGGGTGTTGTAGAAAATCACTCGATTTTCTTCGGGATTTTCCCGCTGCTTTTTGTCCCAAATGGAATTGGTGTAGGTCTTGAAATTGACCGTTGCGCCAATGTACTCTTTTCGTTCAAGAATATTGACAATGGTGCTTTCGTGCCAGCGGTAAGGGTTCTCCGGCTCGGTGTGCGGTGTTTTTACGCCTTGCTTGTTTTTGTATGCGGTAGGTGTGAGTGTCTTGTCCTTTTCAAGCTGGTCTGCAATTTGGCTTGGTCCACGCCCATTCATGCAGAGCGTGAAAATCTTCTTGACCACCTGTGCAGCTTCCTCGTCAATAATCCATTCCTTTGGATTTTCGGGATTTTTCATGTAGCCATACGGCACATGGACGGTCAATCTTTCTCCACGCTCACCCTTTGCTTTTTGCACCGCACGAATTTTTCGGCTTGTATCTTTGGCGAAAAATTCGTTGAACCAGTTTTTAATACCGGCAATGTCACTGTCGGTGCTGTTGGGGTTGATGCTGTCAAAGTGGTCGTTGATGGCGATGTAGCGGACATCGTTCTGAGGGAAAGTGTAGTTGATATACAGTCCCGTCAAAGCGGAGTTTCGCCCAAGCCTTGACAGGTCTTTCGTAATGACCGTACCCACATGACCGGCTTCAATTTCATCAAGCATTTTCTGAAAACCAGGACGATCATAGGTCACACCGCTGTAGCCGTCATCGATGAAAAATGTCGGATGGGGAAAGCGGTGATCTCGTGCGTATTGAAGCAACATAGCCTTTTGATTTTGGATGGAATTTGACAAATCCTCTTTGCCGTTTTTCTTCTCATCCTTGGTGTCCTCTACGGATAATCTGCAATAAAGTGCCGTGATTTTGTCGGTTGCCCTTAACATTTCGTTATCCTCCTTTTGTTGGGCAACTGTCTGTACAGGATTGGAATGGTTGTTTATATCAAGAGAGGTGTCGCTATTCATTCGCCATCCTCCGTGATATCAGATTCATCATCGGCAGCGTTCTGCTCCATAATGCGTTTGAGCTTTTTATCAAGAGTTTCCGTGCCCTCGTAGCTGCCTGTAACTGTGTATTCTGCGCCGCCGATTTCATCCACGATTGTCACTTCGGGCAACCAAAAGGCAGACGGATTTTTTACAACGATGTTACCGTTCTCATCAAACTTGATGTCACGCTTTGGTGCATCATCGGGGCGAGACTCGACCTTGGCATACGGGTCGGGATTGGAGAAGTAGTATTCGGGAACTTTCTCGTTATGCTCTCCACTCGCAATTTGTTCCTCAAAAATCATATCATCTATTTCTTCGGGAGTAAGCTTACGGGCTTCTTCCTCTGTTCGTTTCTCATCCATCCTGTCGAGCCTCCTTTTCTTTCATTCACTTTAATTCGATTTATTCAAAGTATTGTTGGGATTGCAAGTACCGCAGGTGTAGCTGTACACTGCGATGTTTTACAAAATATAGCGTTGCCGATTTGGTGGAAAATGAAAATCTTCAATTTGCTTACAAAAGGTCAAAACAAACTTTGCAAGCAGTGCACGTGTGTACACACATCGTGCGTTTTGCAAATTTCAGCGAAGCTGATTTTTGCAAAAGCTTGTTGGGAAGCATCCCAAGCCCTTTGACGATTTTTTCAAAATCGGCTACGCTCCTGCGGAGCTGATATCACTTCAGATGGGAGAGAGAAAGCAGAATTTTTTTAATGCCTTCGTAAATTTCTTCCTGATTCTTTTTGATTTCTTCGATATCAGCTTCGTAGATGTTACCTGTTGTGTTGAGCTGTTTGGCAATCTGGTTTTCACTGTTGGATATTCGTTTCATTTTGGAAGTCAGCTCACGGAGTTCAGGCATATCCAAATTCACAACATACCCATCGATTACCATTTTTCGAATATAGGCACTCATGTTGTCTGTTCCCATTTGCGCCATTTTCTTTCTTATCAACTCGTATTCTTGATCGTTCACAAAAAACTTTATCTGCTTTGGACGAACCCTGTTTCTGTTATCTGGCAAAAATGCTCACCATCCTTTACAGTTCAAGCATGTCCGGAAACGCTTCTTTTCGCATAATGCCCCACATTTTGTCGATGTAGGACAGCGTGTAGAAATTCTCGTAATAATGGTAATAGAACGCACCCTTCAAGGTCATGGCGTACATGCCGTTTTCTTCGGTCACAAACCGCAGTCGCTTGGCAGCCCAAAGCTCGAAGCCATACATCTTTTTCAGTGGCACACCAAAAAACCGTTCAAAGTCCTTTGCATTTACCTTAGTGCTATATGCTGTCCAGAACAGCCAGTAAATCATTCTCTGTCGCTTTGTAAAACGGATTGTAAGAGAAGTAGCCAGCGTCTCTCTGCCGATTCTCTCGCAATAGGATGCTATATCAAATGTATTGATCTTAAACTGATTTCTTAGCAGGGTTGTTGCGGAACAACCAAAGCCAAGGAAGTTGTCTCTTGTCATAGAGGAGTAGTTTGCTTCTGGTTCACTGGAGAATGTCCAAATGGAGTTGCGGGAATACCCCTTGCTCATGCAATACCTTGTAATACTGTCCAACAGCTCTCGCTTTTCTTTTTTAGGCATGGTCTTTACCGGGCTTGCCGTAAAGGTAAAATCAATAAACGGATAAATAGCAACATGATTTGCACCCAGAGAAAAGGCTTCGTCGATGTCAGACTTCAAATCATCATAGGTTTGCTCAGGGAGTGCAAAGATAAAGTCCATTGAAACGGTTTCAAACCTCACTGCATCCAATGCTTTTTTCATTGCGTGGGTATCAACGGTCTTTCTTCCAAGGATACTCTGATATTTATTGTGGAAAGACTGAATGCCAATGCTGACCTTGGTTACACCGGCAGCCTTTAACACCGCAAGGACTTCCTTCGTCACATTTTCTGGATGCAGCTCCAGACCAATTCCCTCTGTGATGATAAAATGCTCGTTCAGGGCATCGATAATCTCACCGATACGGTCAGCCGCCAAAGCCGGTGTGCCGCCGCCAAAATATATGCTGGTTACTTTTTTCTTGCCTGGATACTGATTTCCTACAAGGTGGATTTCCTTGAGTAAGGAATCTATGTATCTGTTGCAAAGTTCTCTGGAATAGCCAACCTTGCAATAAGGGCAGAAATTGCAGATGCTTTTACAAAACGGAATATGAACATATAGTCCAAGGTTTTCACAATCTGCAAATGGTAGCTGTTCGTCATATTCATTTTTGAATGTAAATGGCTTGACCGATCTGGTCAGCCACATTCGTGTCAGATTCGTAATGATACCCATAGTTCACCTAAATGTACTTTAGATATGTTCGAAGCATTTCGAATATAATTTTTGGATTACCTCTGAACAGAAGTGTGTACTCAGCCACAAAGAAATAGCCGCATTGTTCGCACAGTCCTGGAACCTCGATACAGCGTCCGCAGGTGGACAACTTTCCGTTCTCCATGACAACACACTGATAGCAAGGCGTCGGGAAACGGTTCTCAATGAGATACGGAAAAGCACTTTTCAAATTGAATACCGGCGCACCTTCCTTCATCATCTGGGTGATGGCAGCGCAGCAAGCAGCTTTTTCTTCCGTCGTAAGAGCCAACTCCTTTGTATCTGGGTAAGGTGTGTGGAAATTGAAGGATACTGCTCGGACATTCTTTGTGTCACGGGCAGTGATGCAGACATCCCGTACATAGTCCTTGTTGATCTGGTTGATGGCCATATAGAAACAAATGTTGTCTGCGGTAGCATTGCTTATGTTCTTCATAATGATGTCATATGTATCGCCACGGACTTCATTGTGACGTTGCTTATCACCATCCAAGCTGAGAAGAATCAAGTCGGCTTCTGGAAGATCAATGGGGAATGTTCCGTTCGTCACCACATTGACGATGAGAAATCCCATCTGCTTAGCTTCGATCACTAAATCACGGAGATTACGCTCTCCGTCTTTCCAGAGGAAGGTTTCACCGCCGCAGAAAAACAGAATGCGAATGCCCATA
Source organism: uncultured Oscillospiraceae bacterium (assembly GCA_900543305.1). Classification (GTDB taxonomy): domain Bacteria; phylum Bacillota; class Clostridia; order Oscillospirales; family Acutalibacteraceae; genus Acutalibacter. The sequence goes on along the minus strand of UQQZ01000022.1, from coordinate 3,623 downwards.
TCATAAAGCTGCTGCATTTCATTTCGGATTTGCTCATATGGATAGATAACCGCTGTAATATTGTTGACCGAACAATGTTTGCAATGCAGATTGCATTTGTCAGTCACGATAACCGTACCCAAAATAGGTTCCTTTTTTCCAAATAAGATTGTTTTCACACCAAATGTGGCGAAATGAAAAAAAGATGATAATCTCATATTTTTTCTCCATAGTGCAATAATTGTTTTATGTGTGGACACACATCTATTGTATCATGAGGCTACGACGATTTTCAAGATAGTACGGTGGAATCCAACACATTAAAGTGTAGCATTTTTGAAAATACGCCCCAAGTTGACCTTGGGGCGTGGCAAATCAATCAAGCGATTTGTATTCTGTTACTGCCTTTAGATAGGCTTTGGGATTGCCGCATAATATCAAATTAGCGTATGCAGCAGGGTCATTATAGATCAGATAGTCGAGTTCCGACTGTTGATACATATTGTTTACCACTTCATTTTCCACAGCAATAGTGTCGATAGAAACCATGCTGCCATCTGAAAAGCAAAGCTCTACACAAGCAGTATCAAGGTTAAATTCACAAGATAACAGGTGTTTCATGGTAAATACCTCCGTAATTCTAATATTTTGTTGCAAAAAAGAACGATGCCGGTCTTTCGACTCGACATCGTTCTTTTCGTTGTTGTTTCCAACCCTGCCAGACAGATGCCGTAAAATAGTAATTTTTTAGAATTACTGTCTTACGAGCACCCATCTAACTCCGCGGATTTTTTGTTTCTGGGAGGCTTTGCCTTAAAAAGTTACGGTGTAGGGCTCCTCCGTAAAGGAAGAAAAGGTGGCTGTAGCCCCCTCCAAGGCGAAAATTTGCGTGTTGCCATCTCCTGCTTGATACCGGTTCTTTAAGTTGGGGTATGCTTCCAACATGTGCTCTTGGGCCTCCAGCCGGGGGTCTTCCACCAAACGGGCAGCTACCCGCAGCCAACGACCTTGGTAGAAAGCACAAATCTCCGCTTTAGGATTTATTAGGAGTTGTTTGGAAACGTCCTTGACTTTCCCGGTTTGCAGGGTAAGCCGGCCATCAAACAGGTCGATGGTGCCAAAGGGACGCACTCGAGGTTGATCCCCTTCCACCGTGGCTAAATAGTAGGTGCCGCTCTGTTTGAGAAATTCGTAGACTTCCTGGATTCCGTGTTCCATCTTGATTCCTCCTCCAAAGATCTCCCCAGGCAGACCAGCTGACTTTCTTCCGCTTTCTCCTCTGGGCAGTTTTTTCCATTATACACGAAAGAGTGGCGTTTTCCTATCCCCCGATAAATTTTTCTCCAGCAAAAAAGCCGCCTTTCAGCGGCTTTCGATTCTAACCTTCTTTATAGATAACAGAAATAAACGGTGGTTCCCAGAACGGGATCCCGATAGGATGTGTAGACGCCTCCTCCCGTGATGATAGAATTTTGTCCTACCACGGTCTCCGGACAGGTGCTTCCATGTTCCAAAACATACCTGGCATTGGCAACAGACCTGGCATCTGGCGTCTTGTGGATGGATCCGTCCCAGGTGGGAGCGTATTGACCAGGCTGATAGATCACCTCACGGATGGTATCCGGATAGTAATTGCTGGCCACCCGGTTGAGCACCACACTGCCCACCATCCGCTGCACCCAGTCAGGAATCCAGGTACATCCCACCTCCGCGTAAATGATCCGGGAGAGAAGATCCAATTCCTCCTGGGTATAGTCAGGTTTCGCGTCCTCCTCCATGGCTTGCAAAATTGCTTGGGCCGTGGTATACCGTTCAAAATAATCGGTGGTTTCATAGTCCAGGCCCATTTTCTGGATCTTCAGATTTCTCTGACGTTCATAAATGGCCCCCACTTGCAGGGCGTATTTTCCCCCTTCCTCCAGAGTCTGTTGGATAGCAGCCGTGTAATCCACGTTGGGGTCATATCCCACTACCTGGATATATTGGGACAACCCAGCGGCGGACGCGCCCCCGGCAATCGCCCCCGCTCCCGTGAGAAGCAGGGATGCCGTCAAAAATAACGCAAGAATTCGTTTCATGGGTCTCGTTCTCCTTGTCACTTAGAGTCTGGTACATGCCTATGAGACAGGCCCGGCGATTATGCGCCTGGTGACCCATGATACCCCTTTCTCCCCAGAAAGTCTGTCACAAGCTGTCGGCACCGTTTTTCCTTCCATCAAAAAGGCGCTCCCCGCATTTTTGCGAGAAGCGTCTCCATTGGCCTATTCTTCCAAGGTAAACAACCAGGAACAGGCACAGCTTTCATCTTCCACGTCCGGGTAACAGCTGACACATGCACAGGAAATCCTGTCGTCAATCTCTCTTGCAAACCCGGAATACTCTACAATCCCCACCGATTTGCAGGGATGGTATTCCATTCCCTTCCGGGCCCGGGCCCGCTGCACACGGCAATCCAGCGTCCGGTACAAAAGGGTATTCCCTTGGATGGTGATTTCGTCCCTATTGAGATTAGCATACAGCCGAAAGGAAAGGGCTTTGGCCAACCCTTCCAGGCCGGGATGCTCCGGCAGCTTGAGAAAGTTCTTGATCCGCCGTGCTTCAATGACCGTAAACCGCTTCCAGGCTTCCCCGTCGTGGTACATGGCCTCGTCCATCCCCCGAGTCCGCTCCACCGATTGGAACCACACCCCATCCATGGCCAACCAGTTTTTGGCGTACAGGGAGATCAGCTCCAGCAGCTCCTCCCGGCTCAGGGACTCCAAGCTCTCCCCCGGCTTCACAGGGTCTTCACCATGATGAAATCGTCCATCACATAGCCATTGCCAATATCCGCTACCGCACATTCTACGGTCTTATAGCCATAGTGTTCGTACACTTTGGCCGCATGGGTGTTGTGCTTATTGACGGTAAGCCGGATCTTGGACAGGCCTTCCTGTTTTGTCTGCTCTTCCACCAGCTCAAACATGGCCTTGACTACCCCTTGGTGCCGGGCTTCCGGCAAGAGGTATACCTTGCTCAAATACATCTCTTCTTTTCCCTCATAGCGGGGAGCAAACCCTACAAATCCCGCATAGTTCCCCTGGAGCTTGGCAAGATAATACCGGTAATTCTGATGGGCCATCTGATCTTTGATCGCATGGTCCGACTGAAATTTGTCGATCATGTAATCCGTCTGTCCTTCCGGCAGCATGGAATCAAACGTCTCGTGCCACACCTTCTGGGCAATAGCACACAAGGTATCGATCTGCTCCTGGGTCTCCACCCGTTCCATGGTAATTTCGTTCATTGCAATCCACCCTTTCTAACCTTTGATCACTCTTCGTTGTAATTTCCCAAGAAAGAAAACCGGGGAAGTTCGTCGTGAAGAGCGCAGATCAGCTCCAATGTCTCCGGTTGATGAATGTTCCCGGTAAAATCCAGATAGAAATCATACTCAAAATTTTTTCCCGGCAAAGGCCGCGACTCGATTTTTGTCAAGTTCAGCCCTGCCATGGCAAACCGCTCCAACACCTGAGACAGGGAACCTGTCACATGGGGCAAGGAGAAACAAAGGCTGATCTTACTGGCATCCTCCGGTAAAATGGCCTCCCGAGAGATTACCACAAACCGAGTGGTATTTTCCCGCTCGTTTTGGATGTTTTCTT
>UQQZ01000021.1 GCA_900543305.1 uncultured Oscillospiraceae bacterium | reverse complement strand
TATAGATCTTTACCGGCAGGGTGTTGTTATCCACACCGGTGACAAACACGCTGATGATCACGTCATCCATGCTCATGGCGAAGGCCAAAAGCATTCCGGACAGAATGGCGGGAAACACCAAGGGCAGGGTGATGTCGAAAAACACCCTGGCAGGGGAAGCGCCCAGATCCTGAGCGGCTTCCGGCAAACTTTTATCCATGCCCACCAGCCGCGCCTTCACCAGCATGAACACATAGGGGATGCAAAACGCCGTGTGGGCGATCACCAACGTGGTCATGCCGAAGGGCAGCCCAATGAGGGAAAAGAACGCCATAAACACCATGCCCAAAATGATTTCGGGGATCATAATGGGCAGGGTGGAAATATATTCCACAGTGCCTTTCAAGGGGAATTTCACCTTGCTCATGCCGTAGGCGCCCAAGGTGCCGATGACGGCGGCGCACAGGCTGCTGAGCACTCCCAAAACGATGGAATTCCACAATGCCTGGAACATATCCTCATCCCGGAACAGTTCCTCATACCATTTCAGGGAAAATCCGCCCCACACGGAGCTGATCTTACTCTCGTTGAAGGATCACCAGCAGGATGGGAACATACATCAGAGCAAGCACCACACCCAGGTATATATTGGGCAGTTTGGTACGGTTTTTCATGAAGCAGCTCCTTTCCAAGTGAAATGAGCGCACGCAAAGCGTGTAAAAGTTTCGCTGGACTTTTCAAGGGGTCGTTGCGTGCCGGTGGCACGCTGCCTAACGACCGACCGAGCCGGTAGGCGAGACCGCAAGCACCAGTGGCGCTCTGCCGCAAACCGACCGAAGCGGAAGCAAAGACCAAGTCCTTCTGCCCCTGCCAAAAAAATCAGGTATCGCAGTTGCGGTACCTGATTTTTTTCGTTAGCGTGCGGAATGTCTTGGCAACGAGGCGCGGCTGCGCCCCGCGCAGTGCGTGTCGTGGGAGCCTGCAGCCCGGTGGGCTGCGTCCAGGCCCGACCGAGCCGGCAGGCGAGACAAGTCCGCACTATATGTTATAGCTTTTTTCGCAGGTGTTCTCATCCGCCACCACCTGTTCTGACCTGTTTTCAAGTGTTCCAGCACCCAAAACGCACCCGGTTTTGCCTTTTTCGGGCTTTTCCGGGTGCGTTTTCTCTTTTTTGCTATTCTGTGAGCGCAAAATTCTTGCCATGTTTTTTGTAGATCGTAAATTTTCTCCTAATTAATTCACACAACCACTAACTTAACTCCCCGGATGTGCGATTTTTATAATACTCCCATGCACGAGAAAGGGCCCTGTGGAACACTTGGTTATTCTCCTGGTCAGTTTGGGGACAAGTATGCTCCTTCTCCTCCTGTAAGAAACGAGATAACACCCGGCTGTGATCCCTGGCGGTGCAAAGCTGCCAACTGTTCAGTTGATACCACCCTGCCGCTTCCCGGTACTTTGGAAAACACATCACCTTCCTGACAACACCCTCTACATCATAAGGGACGCGCCGCTCCTCCACGCAAAAACTGCCTGATTCAACCCGCAACAAGGTGTAGGGCGCCCCGCTTTGCTGATCTAGGGGCAGCCCACAAGAGCCGGGATTTAAAAACAGTGTCCCGCCTATCTCTACGGCATATTGGAGATGGTTGTGGCCGTGAAGATATACCTGAGCGTTTACCCTGCTTAAAACCTCCGAAAGATTTGGATTTTTCCAGAAACTTTCCTTTACATATTGGGCCACTTCCTGGCGCGTGGCATCCCGGGTGGGAAACTGTTCGTCCAGTTCGCCGGAAGCAGGGCTTTTCTGGCCCCTGAAATCCGTGTGTACTGGGGGGACATGTTCCAAGAAAAGGGTGCCGGATCCCTCCGGTGTGGAAAGGCGGAGGGATCTCGACAACTTGCCTATCCAAGACAACCCTTCCTCCCCTAAAGCTTCTCGCGTCAAAAACAATGCCGCGTACTGCTCCCAGTGGCGTTGCGCTGGGTTTAGACTTTCCATATACTACTCCCGGTTTCCCGATACAAAAGCTGCATTTTTTAGACCTATCAGTGTTTCCAAAATTTCATGGGTAAAGGGCAAATCTGTGAAATAATCGCCTAAAAACAAATACTGCTCCACCCCAGCGTTTTTCGCGTCCTCCAAGACCGCTTGCAAAGCAGGATAATTTCCATGAATATCAGCGATTACCGCATACAGCATCTTCCTACCCCCAACGAAAGTATTGCATTTATTTTTAGCATATTTCAACCAAATTTCCAATTGTACGCAATCCCGATATCGCTTTGCCACCGGCTATCGGAACACTTGAAAACATTGCCATTTGTGGTAAGTCGTTTCTTTGGCATGATTGGCGGTTCTTCCTTTCGGGTTATTTTATCAACCACCAACACTATTCTAGAGGGCTGGCCTATGTCCAGCTCAACGTTCCGATCCGGGCGAAGAAAAAATCCCTGCCTTTTGGTAAATTTACACCACCCTTGGACAGGGATTTTTTCAACGTCTCTTTCTTTGTTTTCTCCACCTCAACCTTCGAGGCAGCCCAAGTCCCATTTGGGGGTAAGTAAAAGGCCGGGATTTCTCCCAGCCTTTGCATAAATCTTTATTCTTTAATCAAATTCAAATCGAAATCCATCAGGATGGTGGCCGCCTGAGCCCGGATGGAATCCACGCCGGGCCGAAGGGTATCATCCTCGAAGCCGTTGACCAGCTCATGGCTACCTCGGCCCAAGATGTCACACAGTACCGCCGTTTGGGAAAGCAGTCAAGTCGCAGATAGCGATTTTAGATTGTGTCCCGTGTACTGCGCATACTGGTAAAAGCGTCAAAGCTTTCTTCTAGAAAAGTAGTTTACACAGCGTTGAGCTGCTTGCCTTCCAACCAAGAATAGAGGTTATTAAAGACGATTTCCGCCCGCTGCTCTAGGGACTCCACGGAGGCAAAGGCGATATGGGGGGTGACAATGGTGTTGGGGCAGTGTAGCAGGGGGTGGTCCTGGGGCACAGGAGGCTCCATCTCGAACACGTCGCAGGCAGCGCCAGCGATTTCCCCATCCTCCAATGCGGCGGCCAGGGCTGCGGAATCTACAACACCGCCCCGGGCTGTGTTGATAAGGACAGCGGTCTTTTTCATCTGGGACAACTGCTCTTTGCCGATCATGCCCTTGGTGGCCTCTGTCAGGGGGCAATGGAGGGAGACGATGTCGGAGCGCTGCAAAAGCTCCTCCAAGGAAACCTGAGCGTCGATGGCCGGGTGGGAAACGGTGCTCCGGTTGTAGGCCAAGACGGTGCAGCCGAAGGCCTTGCACAGAGAGGCTACTTTTTTTCCAATGGCCCCGGCACCAACAATGCCCACTGTTTTCCCACACAGCAGGTTGCCTACCAGGCCGTCCTTGGTGCCGCCGTGCCGGCAGCGGTCCTCGGTCTGTTTCACGTTGCGCAGCAGCTGGATCATAAAACTGATGCAGAGCTCCGCCACAGCCTGAGTGGCGTAGCCAGAGGCGTTGCTGACGGCAATGCCCCGCTTTCTTGCCGCTTCCATAGGGATGTGGTCCACGCCGGTGAAGGCCACATCAATGAATTTCAGAGATTGGGCAGCCTCCAGCACCGCCGGGGCCAGGGGCATATTGGCCAGCATGATCACATCCGCATCCTGGCTTCTCTCCACCTGAATCTGGGGGTCGGCGTCCTTGGGGTAGGCCACAAAGGTATGGCCCATAGATGCCAGCTTTTCGGCGTGACGCTCCAACACCTGGTCGGAAACCCCAAGGCCCTCTAACAATACGATTTTCATTTTCTTTCTCCTCCTGTTTCTTAGATTTGCAGGGTCATAACCCCTGGTACACCTGTTTTTTTAGATTTACGGGGTCAAAGCCCCTGGTACATCAGCTTTGCGTGCTCCATCACTGCTTGATACGCCTCCACAGGATTTCCCTCTCGGACAGCATTCAAGATGTTCTCATGACATTGACAGACGGATTTTCTGGGAAGCTTTTCCGGAGAACGCTGCAGTTCTGGGTGGCCGAAAAAACCCATAGGAGAATACTGCAGGCTACGAAAGTAATCGTCCTCCAATGATTCCAGCAGCTTTCGGTGAAAGTCCTGATCCAGGGCGAAAAATGAAGAGAAGTCTCCTTCTTCCCCAGCCAATTCCACCATACCTTCCAAGTCCTTTTCCATCTGACGGACGTAAATATTGTTTGGATTTTCTTCATAGGCCTTGGCAAGGCAGGCCGCGCAGTATCCTTCAATGGCTGTGCTGAAATGATAGTGCTGGTGCATCTCTTCTTCCGTCATCTGATGGAGCCGCACTCCCCGGCTCGGCAGCAGATCAAGACGGCGCTCGTCCGCCAGCTTCATAATGGCGTCCCGCACCGGGGTGCGAGACATATTCAAATCTGCCGCCAGAGCGTTGAGAGAATAAGTTTTCCCTGGTTCCAGCTTTCCCTCGTTGAGAAGCCCCAACAACTTTTCATAGACCTGGTCCTTCAACAAAAAAGACATGGGACAGGCTCCTCCCTTTGTTGCAACAATTTTTTCTAAATTATACAACACGGATGAGTGAAACACAAGAAAGGCGGCAGACTTTCCGTTGCCTTGAACACGCTGTCCTCGTTCCACTGGGTATAAAGGTCGCACTTGTCGATACTGTCGTTGATTTCCTTCATTTCTTCAGGAGAGATGCCGATTTTCGCAATATTCGGTGACAGGGCACAGCTCCTGATTGTATTTGGTGGGAAGGCATATCTCATGACGGATGGGCTTCAGGGCCTCCCCTACCAGGATTTCATTGTGTCCGTCCGCTTCTAAAAAGAGAGATCAATTTTAATATACCGATATATCGGTATATTTTTTGAGAAAAGTCTATCATACTTTCCGCCTGTTGTCAAGGCGCGTCTTTGCTCAAAACTTTTTTTCAAATAAACCCGCATTGCTCTATTTCAAGCGCTTTGGGTATAAAAATCTCATCAGCAATGCCCCAGCCAAAAAGCCGACAGAAACACTGCGTTTCTGCCAGTTTTCCTTTTTTTATCCGTTTCCAACCGTTCCCCTCCCCCCCTCCAGCACTAAAGACGCACCTGGTTTCGGCTTTTTCGGCCTAATTGTTGAATGCCGTTCACCAGTCTGGAGGCAAAGAGGTACCTTATATCCATGTATATGTTGTTTAGATATACTGGACAATCGACCCGGGGAATGATGCGCTAGGTCTTTTTCCTTTTATTTATTATGGTTTTGGTATATAATTTTGTCATCATTTTGCAGGAGGAACCTACATGGACTACCGAATCGCTGTGTGCGATGATCGAAAAGAGGATCGAGACCTGGTGTGTCAGCTGGCACGCCAATGGGCCCAAGATCGGGAATTTGACGTGGAAGTGCGTCAATTTTCCTCAGGGGACGCCTTTCTCTTTCAATATACTGAGGACAAGGCCTGGGATATTCTGCTGCTGGATGTAGAAATGCCCGGATGCAACGGCGTGGAACTTGCTAAACAGGTGCGGCTGAAAAACAAGCTGACTCAGATCGTCTTTGTCACCGGATATTCGGACTATATTGCGGAAGGATACGATGTGTCAGCCCTCCACTATCTTCTCAAGCCCGTCAGCCGGGAAAAGCTCTGTTCTGTGTTAAATCGGGCGATAGAGCGTTTGAAACGTGATGGACGCTTTCTTTTGTTGGAGCTTCCCGAAGAGCTGGTGCGAGTGCCTCTTTTCCAAGTGGAGTATTTGGAAGTCCGTCAGAATTATGTGACGGTCCACACGCCGGACACTTCGTACACCGTAAAAAAGACTCTCACCGCCATGGAACGAGATTTGGATGACCGATTCTTTCGGGTGGGCCGTTCCTTTATCTTGAATCTGAGCAAAGTCCAGAAAGCTACCAAACGGGAGGCCGTAATGCTCAGCGGGGCTACGGTTCCTCTCGCGCGAGGCGGGTATGAGGCCTTGAATCAAGCGATCATTCAAAAGCTGTAAGGAGGCGCCTATGGGATTCTTTTCCAGAATACTGGACCGGCGCATCGCCGCAACCCAGCAACAATTGATAGAGACCCACTATCGGGAAATCGAGCATATGTATCGGGAAATACGGGGTTGGCGACACGACTTTCGCAACCACATCCAACTGCTGAAGACCTACGTACAAAAAGGCGATCTGGAGGCTGTGAGTTCCTATCTTACAGAACTGGAAGACGACCTAAAACAGGTGGATCCCGCCATCAAAACCGGCAATGTATTAGCGGATGCCATCATAAACAGCAAGATCTCTTTGGCAAAGTCCCAAGAGATTCCGGTGCGGGTGGATGCTCACATTCCGGTGAAACTGTCCATCTCCGACGTGGATCTGTGCGTCATTTTGGGGAACCTCTTTGACAACGCCATCGAAGCCAACTGTCAGCTGCCCCAGGGGCATCGAATGATCCGGGTATACATGGACATGAAGGGGAACCAACTGTACATCTCCTTTACCAATTTTGCCCCCGGGGGCAAGCAAGCTAAAGTAAACGGACGCTTTTCCACTACCAAAGGAAATGGTCACGGTTACGGGCTCTTCCGGATGGATACGGTGGTAAAGCGCTTGGGCGGGTATCTCCGGCGGGCCAGCGAAGAAGGCGCCTTTACCACGGAGATCCTGCTTCCCCAGGAGTCTGTACAATTCATCCCCTGAATTTAACGTTTCGTCCCCGGAATCCCCCGGGGATCTTTTTTTGCTGTATACTTTCCTCAGCCATTGGAAAGGAGCTTATCTCATGGAAGATACATCAACCCCCAAGCCAACGTATAACATGTTCCAAAATGCTGGATACATGATCCGTTTGGCTTGGCGCAATCGGAAAAGCGTGCTTTGGCTGTGCCTGGTTCTGGCGCTGCTCCATGTGGCCATCAGCTTGACGGAACTGTTCTTGGCCCCCCTTGTTCTGGGTAAAGTGGAAACCGTCGCTCCCTTGTGGGAATTGTTCACCACCATTGCGGTTATGGCCGGGACACTGGCTGTACTGCGAGGAGCACAAGCCTATCTGAATCAGAACACCATGTTTGGCAGAATCCAGCTTCGAATGAACCTGGTACTGGGAATTGTCCTCAAAGTTGTGACTACTTCCTACCCCAATGTGGGAAAACCAGACTTGGAAAAGGAAAAAGAGCAAGTCATGGAAGCTCTCAGCTCCAACGATAGTTCAGGAGAAGCCATTTGGCGGGTGCTGACGGAAATTGTTCAAAACTTGGCGGGCTTTGGCATCTACCTGATTCTGTTCCTCAGCCTGGACCCGGTGTTGATCCTGATCGCTGTGCTGACGGCAGACTTGAGCTATCTCTGTTCCCGCAGAGGCGCCAAATGGGCCTTCGCCCATCGGAAGGAAGAAGGCGCCTTGGGCCAAAAAATGACCTATATCCGCAATAAGGCAGCAGATCGGGGCGCCCTCAAAGATATTCTCATCTTTGGCATGGAGGACTGGCTGGAAGAAGTCTACACCACTGTGCTCCAACTCTATCGGGATTTTCAGTTTCGAAAACAGCGGGTGTATTTGTTGGGGGATCTGGCCGAAGTAATTTTGACCCTGCTGCGCAATGGGGCCGCCTATGGCTACCTGTTGGCACTGACTTTGCAGGAAGGACTGCCAGCTTCGGAATTTCTGCTGTATTTTACAGCAGTGGGAAACTTCACCACCTGGGTCACTGGGATCCTGAAAAGCTTTGGGGAACTGCATCAGTTCAGTTTGGAGCTGTGCAGTGTGCGAAATTATCTGGAAGCCCCAGAGCCCTTCCTCTTTGAAGAGGGAAAACCCATAACACCGGAAAAAAGCAAGGCTTACCGGCTTCAGCTGCGGGATGTATCCTTCCGGTACCCGGGATCGCAAAAGGATACACTCTCCCACATTGATCTAACGGTGGAGCCTGGAGAAAAACTGGCCATTGTAGGCCTCAACGGCGCAGGCAAAACCACCTTGATGAAACTGGTCTGCGGATTGCTGGATCCCACTGATGGTCAAGTGCTCCTAAATGGAGAGGACATCCGGCAGTTCAATCGCCGGGATTACTACACCCTGTTTTCCACGGTGTTTCAAGATTTTTCCGTATTTGACACCACTTTGGCAGACAACGTTCTCCAAGACCCGGAAAGCACAGACCTTGCCGGCATGGAGGACGCGTTGAAACGGGCAGGGCTGTGGGAAAAGTATCAATCCCTGCCCCAAGGTGAGAAAACCCACATCGGCACGGGAATCTATACGGATGGTGTCCAGCTTTCTGGAGGAGAACTGCAGCGGCTGATGCTGGCAAGAGCCTTGTACAAGGACGGGCCCATCATCGTGTTGGACGAGCCCACAGCCGCTCTGGATCCCATTGCCGAGCACCAACTCTATCTGCGATACAGCCAACTGACTCAGGGACGGACCTCGTTCTACATCTCTCACCGGCTGGCCTCCACCAGGTTCTGCGACAGGATTCTCCTGCTGGGAGACGGAAAAATCCTGGAGGAAGGCACACACCAATCTCTCTTGGATTTAGGTGGAAAATACGCGGAACTGTTCGAAGTCCAAAGCCAATATTACAAGGAGGGCAATGCTCATGAGTAAAAAGGAATCCCTGCCGGGGTTTGGGGAGACGTTGCACTCCACCCTGCGAGCTTACAAAATCTGGCACAAGTACGCCCCGCAGATACTGCCCTCCCTGATGCTATACAGCGTCTTGGCAGCGGTGTCCCCCTATGTGACCATCTATTTCTCCTCTCAGATCTTAAACGAGCTGGCAGGGAATCGGGAGCCGAGCAGACTGACTTTTCTAGTGGGAATGACCATCGGCTTGACGGCCTTACTGGGGCTGCTCACCGCCGTGGCAAACCGGTGGCGTCAGGCCTGTACCCGTGAGATATACCATACCAATCGATTGGCGGAGACAAAAAAACTTTTGTCCATGGATTTTCAGGCGGCAGATGACACCCACACCCACCAGCTTTTAACCCATATGTGGGAAAGCGATAACTGGAATGGCAATGGTCTCACATTCGTCATTGTCCAATGTGAAAAATTGCTCAAGCCTGTGTTCGGTATTCTCGGCGCCATCGCTCTGACAGTCACCTTGTTCACCCAGCAGGTGCCTGCCTCTGCCGGAACCTGGACCCTGTTGAACAATCCCTTGCTCACGTTGCTTGTGCTGGCAATCCTGCTGGGAGTGACTATGCTCTCCCCTCTCTGCGAAAATCAGGCGGTGGCTTTTCAAGTTAAAATTGCAAAGATCGCGCTAGACTCCAACAGGTACTTCAACTTTATTTACGGAGCCATGCAGAATCCCTCCCGCAGTGTGGATGCGCGTATGTACCGGCAAGACAAGCTCATACATTATTACAACGACGGGGACAATGCATTTGCGCCGGACGGCCTTATAGCCCGTTGTTCCAGAGGATCTCTCGGCCTGTTGGTTGCAGCAGCTTCCGGAATCTCCGGGGTGTTCACTGGTCTTGCCTACGGCTTTGTGTGCCTGAAAGCCTGGGCGGGTGCCTTTGCTGTGGGCAGTGTAGCTCAGTATGTGGCAGCCATCACCGCACTGTCCGGGAACATTAGCCAGCTGGTGAGCTCTTGGGGAGAATTTCGCTCCAACGCTGTTTTTCTGCGGGATACTTTTGAATTTCTGGACACCCCCAACCGAATGTACCAGGGTAGTCTGACCACGGAAAAGCGTTCGGACCGCAACTACGAAATCGAGTTTCGGGACGTTTCCTTTAAATATCCCAACACAGACATCTGGGCCCTGCGCCATGTGAACATGAAGTTCCGCGTGGGAAGCCGTCTGGCGGTGGTAGGTGAAAACGGCTCCGGCAAAACTACCTTTATCAAGCTGCTGTGCCGGCTCTATGATCCAACCGAGGGGGAAATCCTCTTAAACGGCATTGACATTCGAAAGTATCACTACCAGGAATACATCGCCCTGTTTTCCGTGGTGTTCCAGGATTTCCAGCTGCTTTCCTTCCCTCTGGGGCAAAATGTAGCCGCTGCTGTAAAATACAACACTTCCCGGGCAGAGTCTTGTTTGGATATGGCGGGTTTTGGCCACAGAATGCGCACTCTTCCCCTGGGTCTGGAAACGCCTCTTTACAAGGAATTTGATGAAAAGGGCGTCCAAGTATCCGGAGGCGAAGCACAGAAAATCGCACTGGCCAGGGCTTTGTACAAAAATGCACCCTTTGTGGTGCTGGATGAACCCACTGCTGCTCTGGACCCTGTTGCAGAGATGGAGGTCTACCAGAACTTTGACAAGATCGTTGGGGACAAAACTGCGGTATACATCAGCCACCGTCTTTCCTCATGCAAATTCTGCGACGAAATCGCTGTATTCGATCATGGTCAGATCGTCCAACAGGGCAGCCACGATGCACTCCTAGAGAAACCGGGCAAGTACCAGGAGTTGTGGGCTGCACAAGCGCAATACTATACCCAACAAGATAAATCCCTCTCTTCCTAATATGGCTGCGCCCAGGTCTATGCACCAACTGCCGCAGCACCAAACCAGTACCGTCCCGTTTTCTGACTTGCGTGGGAACCTGGCAACACTGGTCTTTCCTTGCTCCCTGGAACACACTACTCCAAAACGGCACGCCGGGGAACGCTAACCGTCAGTGGCGGCCTTCAAGCGCCGACCGAGGCGGCAGCCGAGACGAGTCCGTCCCCTTTCTTTCATCGTTCTTATCCCCTCCAGCACTCAAAACGCACCCAGATTTGCCTTTTTCGGCTCAATCCGGGTGCGTTTTCTCTTTTTTCGTTCTTTTGAACACGCAAAATTCCAGAGCTGGTTTTTGTGCACTTTGGCACATAACGTTCAGAGATTAAGGTCGTTGGTGATACCATGTAGACGAGAAGTGTCTTTTTTGGACGTAGTATAATTTGGCTGGTGCTGTGGCCTAGCAAGTCTGCCACCTGCCTGGGTGTCAGCGATTTTATGCGCCCACGCGATGGTATTAGACGCCCAATGGCCGCTTGCGTCGGCGAAGGTGCTCTCCCCTATCACATCGGGCTGGCCCTCTAAATTGTAGAGAATCTGGGCTTCCATGACCCGGTTCAGGGCGGCGTTGGGCTCAAAAGTGGTAGCATTGGTGCCGTTCATGATGCCATACCGGTACACATACTCCACCGCAGTCTGGAATCAATCCCCTTTTCCAAACGTCCGTATCACAACCTTTCCCGTGTATAGACAGAAAAACGGAATGTAAAAAAGCTTTACACGCCAAGTCTTTTTCTCTGCAGATGAAGCAGATGAAAAATGGGATTCATTCAAAGGGAAATAGCCATTGCCTGTTTATGCCTCCCGGTACACAAGTGGGTTACTTCATCGGCCTATCCTGCATCATATTAAGGTACCCAGTTACATACTCGGCCCAGGAATATTGGGCCATAAAGTCTCCAGAGAAAAAAGTATCAGGTTCCGGATCAATGCCATTGATGTAGTCGTAATAATCGCAGGTTACCAGGGAAGTATTCAGCGCCAGGCTGTTGTAGCTTTTTTCCACCACGTTTTCCGCCCCATATTTTTTCAAGGTGCTGAGCATGGAGGAAAGAATCTTTTGGACATAGGCCTGCTTTTTCTTGTCATAGCTCTCATCTTCAAACAAGACCGATGAAATCTCCCGAACTGTGCAAGAGGTACCACGGAGATATACCAAATACGCCAGCACTTCCTTTGCCCGGCTACGCTCAAAATGGATTAACTTGTTGTCTGAAGAAAATACATCGAAATTCCCAAAACAGTGGATCTTCAACAGGATCTGAGCTTGACTTGCCGCTTTGAGCTCACTGGGAAGCTGGTACCGCAAATCGGAAACTTCCGCTTTCACCTTTTCCACTGTAACCGGTTTCATGATATAGCCGCTGGCGTGCATATCCATGGCTTCCCCGGTGAACTGATCGTAACTGGTTACAAAAATGATGTTGATCTTGGGGGACATTTTTTTCAATTCCCGGGCTAGCTCCACTCCACTTATTCTCCTCATGCAAATGTCCAAAAAAGCGATATCGCACGCTGTCCCCCTTGCAAACGCAAGCAGCTGAGAAGGTGAACGGAATTCATAAACGATTGCGTCTGGATATGCTTCCCGGATAGCATCCGTCATCATCTCCAATGCCAACGCTTCATCGTCTGCCGCTAAAATTTTCACGTCCAACCCCCTCCTTTGGTTTCTTTGGAATTACAATGGTAACCGTGGATCCTTTTCCTGGGGAGCTGACCATATTGAGCCTTCCCCCACACTGCAGCCACAACCTCCGTCTCACGTTTTTCAACCCAACATGCTCCCTCTGGTCCAATAATGCCTTGGTGGTGTCAAATCCCACACCGTCATCTTGGACCGAGATTTCAAAACAATCCTCACGCTCCCGGGAAGAAATGGTGACCTTTCCACCTTCCTCCCGCATCCCCACCCCATGCCGAATGGCATTTTCCACCAGAGGCTGCAAGGACAAAACTGGGATTTTGAAATCCACCGCCTGGATATCCAATTCTGTTTCCAGGTCGTCGCCAAAGCGCATTTTTTCTAAATACAGGTAATTTTTTATATGTTCCAATTCCTTTACAAAGGGAACCGGTTCCCTTTCTTTTAAGGAGTCCATGTTTTCCCGGAGGTATTCTGAAAACGCGATAATCGCCTTTTTGGCCGCCTTAGGGTTTTTCTCGCAAAGCTGGGCAATGGATACCAAGGCGTTGTGCAGGAAATGTGGCTGGATCTGGGAAAGCATTACAGTTGCCTGCATATCAGCCACTTGTTTCTCATTTGCAATATACTGCCCCACCTGCACATAAAAAGCAAACACCAACACGGTAATGGAAGACAGGATCCTAGAAAAAAGTAGAAACCGATACTCGGGGATATATATTTGCACAATAATCGCAACCAATGGAAGAAGAATGCAACAGCACAAAGGCACCACAACCCTATAGGGTAGCTGGTTCCAACAGCGAATGAGCAGGATGGCGTCCAGCGCCAAAAAAGCAACCAGGTACAGTAAAGGAAGTATGTACATACTTCCTCGACGGCATATGCCGTCGCTATCGAAATAATACAGCCATCCGAACCACTGGGAGAGGCATAGGGTTGCCACCTTCAGCAGCAAAAGAAGCTTTGCTATTCCCATTGCCAGCCGCTCCACTCCTGCGATTTTGCCGGTAGCCATCTTTTTCAGCAGGTACAACAAAAATCTCAGGAAGAAGAATGACAGCATAAAAAGGAACAGATTTTCAACGAAATAGAAGATTTTTTGCAGGATTACCTCTTCCCCAGGCGCAAAAGCTTCCAAAAGGATCTCTGCAACATCGGAACAAAGCACCACAAAAAGACATCCATAAAAAATCAGAATGTATTTGCGGATCCGACTGTCCACATGGAACCCCACGGCGATTACCGTTGCCGCCAAAACACAAAAAAATACGCCACATAAGTCAAGTACAATATTGATATTTTGTAACGTCGTCAAGGAGGTCTCCCCCTCCTTTCGCCTAATATAGAAAGGCTTTTTGAGGATCATAAATTCATAATGCGCCTAGCTCTATGAATCACATTATACACATTTAATCAAGAAAATCAAAAATTTTTTCCGAAATCTTCTATTTTTGTCAGTCTTTTGTCATACTTGGGCTTTTACAATATAAATAAAGAATGCCGCACTTGACCATACCGAAGTTTTATCCATAGGAGAAGGAGAAGCGCAGATGAAAAAAACTGAGTTGCAAAAAATGAGCCGTCTTGAACTGATAGAGATCATTTATGCATTGCAGCAAGAGGAAAAGCTTTTGGAAGAAGAAAAGAAAAAACTGGAGGACACCATTGCCAATTGGACCATTCAAATAGAGGAAGCGGGTTCCATTGCAGAAGCGGCTATAAAGATCAACGGAGTTTTTGAAGCAGCCCAAACAGCAGCTAACCAATATCTGGACCACTTACGGAAGGAAAACTCTCAGGCTGAAACACAGATCTCCCATTTGGTGGAAAACACCAAACAGGAACAAGCCCTCCTGCTTTCGCAGGCTCAAGAACAAGCCGACAGCATTGTTCAAGAGGCCAATCAATACCGCTCTTCGGTGCAAAGGGAATGCAAACTTTTGATTTCCCAAACAGAGGAAAGCATTAAAGAAAAATGGGCTGCATTTGACAGGCGTGTGCAGTCGCTGCTGGAAAGCCACAACGAGCTGAGCGTCTTCTTAGGAAGAAGCAGTTTGGAGCGCCACACCCTATGAGCCAACGGATTACATTCTCCACGGTACATATTCCCGACATAGAGAGCGTCCTTGCAGAAAAAGAACGTCTGTCAAAGCACAACCAGCATCGACGCCTTCTTGTCAGCCTTACCTCTTCCCTTGTGGTGCTCACCGCCCTTGTCACCCTATCAATTTCCCTGTTTTTCCCTGTTTTGCAAGTGACCGGCATCAGTATGCAGCCTTCCCTATCCGAAGGTTCCATCGTTTTAGGATGGAAGCCCGAATCCTATGAACGAGGCGACATCTGCTTTTTCTACCACCAAAACAAACTACTGTTGAAACGGGTGATCGGTCTGCCGGGAGATATTATCGACATCGCCCAAGATGGGACTGTGAGCGTAAACGGGGAGGCACTGACGGAAACTTATGTAAACCAAAAGTCCTTTGGGGATTGCAATATTTCATTTCCTTTCCAAGTGCCAGATGACAGCTATTTCGTCTTGGGAGATAACCGGCTCCAATCTGTGGATTCTCGAAACAGCGCCATTGGCTGCGTGAGCAGCAATCAAATGGAGGGAAAAGTCATCTTTAAAATTTGGCCTTTCGGGCCTATCTCTTCCTAAACAACGGTAAAAAGGAGGAAAGAGGTCTATGAATCAAATCATTCAAGAGTTCCTAGAAACCTATCGCCATAACTGGCTCCTCCGCCGGCGCTGCCGCTGTGCGTTCATTGCCGTAGCCGTTTTGGTAATTGGAGGGGTCATCTGGCAGATGAAGCAGCCCGGCATCTCCTTGTCGGAAACACTGGTCTGCCCCCTGGAAGAACATCAACATACTGACGAATGCTATACGCAAGTGTTGGTATGCGGGTTGGAGGAATCCGACGACCAGGTGATCTCGGGGCACAAACACACCGAGGAATGCTACGAAACCCACCTGGTTTGCACCTGTGCGATAGAAGAGCACATCCACGGAGATGAATGCTTTGATGAAACAGGCACCTTAGTGTGTACTCATCAAGAACACATCCACTCCATGGGATGTTATGACGAAGATGGGAATTTGACCTGCAACCTCCAGGAACATTCCCACACGGAGGATTGCTACGATGAAAACGGGAATTTGATTTGCACTCTGCCAGAGCACAGCCACTGCGTGAGTTGCTTTACCAGTGAGGAAGAGCTGGTGTGCGGCCTCGAGGAAACAGAGGACCAGGTCATTCCTGGCCACACCCATACGGATGAGTGCTACGAATCCCAACTGACCTGCGAAAAAACCGAACACAGCCATACAACTGAATGCTATGCAAATCCAGAAACTGAAGCAGACAGTATGGACGGCACGCCCGCTTCGGATGAGACGCCCGCTCCGGATGGCTCACCCGCTCCGGATGGTACGCCCGCTCCGGATGGTACACCCGCTCCGGATGAGACGCCTACACCGGACGATTCTGAGATCACAGAGCTGACACCTATCCCCCAGTCCCCAGATAGCAGTGCCTTTGCTTACCATCTGGCCAGCTCTAACAGTACAGTCCGGCGAGCAGCACCCTTTGCGGCATCTAGGGCTAATGAAGGTGGGACGGACTTTGGGGGTTACATCACTTCGATAGATGTAAAAAAATCCCAAGGAGGGCAATGGGTCGAAGTTGGGGAAAACACCGTCCAGGTTGGGGACTATGTGCAAGTGACTATCCATTACACCATCCCCGATGGTAGCCAAGTAACTTCTGATAACCCTGTTATTTTCTATCAAATGCCCGATGGGATCAACCTGTCCGATCAGACGCAGGGCAATGTGTACAGCGACGCCTCTACCGTTGTGGGCACCTATTCTATCACCCAAGACGGATACATTGAAATCGCCTTTTCCCCAGATTTCCTTGACGGCACCGCTTTTTCCGGGAATATTCAGTTCCAAGGTATGGTGGCCGCCGGGGAAAATAACGAATCTTATGATATCAATTTTGGGAACAGTGGGGGTATCATCCATGTAGAACCCAACCCAGACATAGCTGCCTTGGCCATCACCAAAGAGGTGGTGAATCAAGACCATATTGACAATCTACAATATAAAATCACCATCTCTTCCCAGCTGGGAACGAGCAATCAAGACATTCAATTGACCGACTGGTTCTACAAGGCTGAAGGCGCTTCTGCGCTGGATTATACAAGTGGAACCGTATACAAGGTGACAAGCTCTGGTGAGAAAACGGATATTACTAGCACCCTGTCACCAACAGTCACTGGGAGTGAAACCACTTCCCCCATCCTTTCGATCCCCAACCTGCCGGCTTTATCCCCCGGGGAATCCTACGAGGTGGTATATACAGTGGCTTGCACACCGGTTGCGGGCAAATCGGGCTATGACCTCTCTCTGGGCAATGTGGCTGAAGCCAAAGCAGGTGAGGATGCGGTCCGGGCGGCAGAACAAGTGGATCGTTCTGGGACCATGGTAAATAAGACAGGCGCCTACGACGCCGAAACCGACACACTCACCTACGACGTCCACATCAACGAAGCCTATCAAAATATAGGTGGGTGGACAATTGACGACACATTGACTGTGGGGAATAAAACCATCCACGTTGACCAGGTCACTCTAACAGCCTATGGCGAATCATTTGAAAATATATCATTGCCTTTTAGGATCATTGATTCTTTTAATGGACCCATTACCTTACACTACACGATTGAAAATGTTTCGCAGCTTATAGGGGACCAATCCATTTCTTCCATTTCCAATAAAGTCAATGTGGGAATGTATCAAGATACCCACACCGTCGACATTATTGGCGAAGGGTATGGAATCATTAAAGAGGTGGTCACCCAAGGAGAGCCAGAGGTCGTTCCAGAGCCTGATTGGGCCCGAGAGATCAAATGGAAGTCTACCATCACCATTCCCTCCAACGTGGAGCCTTTTACCTACACCGACCAGTTGACTGCATTCAACCATGAGGGGATTTCTCACGAAAATTACCATGTGACAACCTTAGATGTATTAGCCACCACCTTGAAAGTTGAAATCAGCGGACTCTACACAGAACCTACGCTTTTAGCCTCGGACTACTATACTCCTCTCATTAATGGTGAACCATTTGATTGGAGTGATCCCACTGTCTGGGGAATTACCATTACCAATTTTGGAATTTTCTTCCCCGAAGCTACGACGCAGATGTTCCAAGATTACCAAATCCATACAATTACCATATCGTATTCCACCGCACTTATTATGGATAACTTGCTCAACGATGACGGCTCCTACAAGGCAAATGGCACGTACTCGGTGGGCAACACGGGCATAATCCCAGCGCACACCTCCTCCGCGGATCTCACCTGGAAAGTTTCCAACGACCTGGTGAAAGAGGCCAGCCCAACAGGCATTGCCGAGAACGGCAATACCGACTCCTATACCAGCAGCCCCTTGTCAGTTTCTTTTGAGCAAAACAATGGTATCCTGTACTACAGGCTGCGCATCAGTCCAGGGCAGATCACAGGGGATATCGTTGTAAAAGACACCCTGCCAGAGGGGGCTGCCTTTGTAAACGATTCCGTGGCCTTGTATGGATACAAGCAAGATTATGTTGCCACTCCTCTTACTACTCCCGCGCAAGCAGTGGTGGGAGAAAACAACAAAGTAACTTTTACTATTCCGACAGCGGCGTACACAGAAGCCCAAAATCTGGGGTACACACAGCTTGCCCTGTACTATCAAGTTTCCGTGGTCAACGACTCCCGCTGGGAGGACCCTACCACCGAATCCGTGACCTATACCAATACAGCTTCTTGGCAAGATGAGGTTTCCCTCTCCACCGAGGTGACCCGGGCAGTAAACAAAGTGGAAAAAAGCGGCGAACTGCTTGTGGACGAAGAGAACAACCCCACAGATACTGTCAAATACACGGTGGTGGTAAACCCCCATGGGCAGGACTTGGTTCCTGGAAACAATACGATTGAACTGACAGATCAGTTGACTATGGCAGATTACCTTAGCGCTGAACTCCTTGCCCAAACGATCGGTGTATATCGGTATGACAAAACAAAACCAGATGGTATAGGAGAAAAGTTGACAAGCGGATATGAGATTACATACGATCCTGACTCTTACCTAATCACTTTCTCTCTGCCGGATGCCACACCTTTAATCGTTGTCTATGAATACACCATTGACCACAGCCAGTCTTCGCAATCCGTTACCATCCGAAACACTGCCACTCTCAACGGCACTGCCTATGAAACCTCCGTGGAGGATGTGGTGTTCGATCACGTGGATTCTTCCGCCTCGGTGAACAAGGCAACCATGACCATCTACAAGGTGGATAGCGACACGCTTGAAACCCTCCCAGGAGCCCAGTTCAAAATGGAACGGTACGAAGATCTAGAAGGCAATGGGAATTATGCCTGGACCACATCCTCCCTCACGGCGACCGGCGCTGACGGAATCTTTGAGGTGGGAGAAGACGGCTTCATCAAACTGGACTTCTTGGAACACGAGGATGGAAGGGGCTCCCTCTATGACACCCTATACAGGATGTGGGAAATCAAAGCACCTTCCGGCTATGAAAAGAGCAACGATTATTTTTACTTCGTGTGGCTTAAAGATGGCCAGTCTAAGGAGCAGGCTATTGCGGCAATGGCCCCCCAGGGTATTTTCGGCACTGAAGAAGGGCAGGTTAATCCAGACCAAGTGGAATTCATCGCCTTCTCTACCAACAGCTCCCACTATGTACCAAACACGGCAAAAGAGCTGTCGGTGCAAAAGGAATGGAAAGATTTCCAGGGAAATGACTTGGAAACCGATCTCCCGATTTCTGTTGAGGTTACCCTGTACCAGTACGCCAAGGACAACCGAGAGAACGCCCAACCCTATGGTACAAGTGTCACGCTTAACGCTGACAACGAGTGGAGCCATACTTGGAAGGCACTGCCCACGGAAAATGACCAGGGGATCGAGGTCTACTATTACGTACAGGAAACCTCCAATCCCGAGGGGTATGTAGTTACCTACTCCGAGAATAACGACGAGGCAAGTACCATTAACGAAGGCACAATTACCATTACCAACAAGAAGGAAAGCACCTACCTTCTGCCCGAAACAGGAGGTGTTGGCCCTGTTCTATGGAGTATTTGCGGCAGCGTATTCCTGATTGTCAGCGCTGGTTTGGGAATTTCTGTTTTAAAGAAAAAGAAAGGAGGGAAAAACAGGAGGAGCTTTTAAGCAGTTGAACCAATCCAATCTATGTGTCCTGAGCAACGGACACTGAAAGGGGAAAAATATGAAACAGGTAAAGAAGCTTTGTGCTATGCTATTGGCATTCGTCCTATCCATGAGCCTTACCACATTTTCTCTGGCTGCAGACACGTATACGATCACCATTTCCAACAGTGAAACGGGCCACACTTATGATGCCTATCAGATCTTCTCCGGCGATCTCGCCCAAGTGGAGGGAAAGGCTGTTCTTTCCAACGTCCAGTGGGGCAGCGGGATCAACAGCGGGAGCTTTCTAACCGCCTTAAAAGGAGGAAGCGCCGGCCTTACCGGCGACTACTCCCAGTGCGAAACCGCAGCGGATGTGGCTAAAGTACTGGGTGATACTCCAGCCGACGCGGAAGCCTTTGCGGAATTGGCCGGGAAGCATTTAGGAAGTGTCACGGCTTCCAGCACTTCAGGAGATGGTTCCTACACCATTTCCGGCCTGAGCGCTGGCTACTACCTGGTGAAAGATCAAGATGGAAGCCAGATTTCCGCCTTCACAGAGTACATCTTGAAAGTGGTAGACGATGTTACCGTTACACCCAAGTCCGGTACGACCATTTCTAAGAAAAAAGTCCAGGACATCAATGACAGCGAAACTACTACTTACAGCCAATGGCAGGACTCTGCGGATCACGACATTGGTGACGATGTGCCCTTCCAGCTCTCCGCCACCCTGCCGGACAACTACGACGCTTATGAGGAGTTTGCCATCACCTTCCACGACACACAGTCTGCAGGATTGACCTTCAACGCGGACACTGTAAAGGTATACGTCAATAGTGAGGGAAATACCCTTACAAAAAATACAGATTATACTGTAAATACCTCGCCGGGCGATGGGCATACCTTTGACATTGTGTTCGCCAATCTAAAACTAGTTGCCAGCTATACCATCAAAGCAGGCGACACCATTTATGTGGAATACACTTCTAAACTAAATACAAACCCAGTGATCGGGTCGCAAGGCAACCCCAACGAGATGCACCTGACCTATTCCAACAACCCCTATTCCACCACGGACCGTGGCCAAACGGCTGAGGATAAAGTGATTGTGTTCACCTACAAAGTAGAGGTCAACAAGGTGGATCCCGATTCGGAGCCTTTGGAAGGTGCCACATTCACGCTGGAGAAATTCCAGTATGACGAAGGAGAGGGCACGTGGAATCCGATTGCCCAGGCAGAAACAAGCACTGGAACCACCTTCTCCTTCGAAGGCCTGGACGATGGCAAATATCGCTTGACAGAAACTGTGACCCCCGCTGGGTATAACAGCATCGATCCCATTGAATTTACTGTGGCTGCAACCCACGACACAGAAAGCGATGATCCTAAGCTCACAGCTTTAACCGGCACCCCGGATGGGGCAATCCAAATTACGTTTACCCCCACTCTTTCGGATGGTTCGCTGTCAACGGACGTGGTCAATGAACAAGGGCTGGAGCTTCCCAGCACCGGCGGCATCGGCACCACCATTTTCTACATTGCCGGCATTGTGCTGATATTGGGCGCTGCCTCTTGCCTGGTCGTAAAATTGTATCACAAGAAAAATACATGATCGTTTTTCTAAAGGGATCCCATGAAAAAACATTTATCTACCATCCTGTTTGTCACGGTTCTCATAACGGGAATCTCCCTGCTACTGTATCCAACTGTGAGCAACTATTGGAATATGCAGATACAATCCCGGGCAGTTGCCTCCTATAAAGAGGCAACTGGGAATTTGACCCAACAGGATACTACGGCGCTTTTTGAAACGGCACAAACATACAACACACTGCTGCGGCAGTATGGGATCCAGGGTTTTTACGACCCGTCTTTGATACCGGGCTATGAAGAGGCACTGGATGTGACCGGCACCGGTATTATGGGATACATCACCATAGAAAAGTTGGACCTAGAACTGCCCATTTACCACAGCACCTCCCCCGATGTCCTTCAAATTGCAGCCGGACATCTGGAGGGAACCAGTTTACCTACAGGCGGTGAAGGCACCCACTGTGTTATTTCTGCCCACCGTGGGTTGCCAAGCGCCATATTGTTCAGCGATTTGGATAAAATGGAAGTGGGGGACACCTTTACAATAACGGTTCTAGACCAACTGATGACGTATCAAGTGGACCAGGTGCTGGTGGTAGACCCGAACCAAGTGGACGCGCTTCAAATTGAAGAAGGGAAGGATCTCTGCACCCTGATGACCTGCACCCCATATGGGGTGAACACCCAACGGCTTTTAGTCAGAGGGGTGCGGATCCCTAACCCGACTCCAGAGGAAGCGACACGGGTGATTTTGGACGAGGCACGGCGGATCCCTGTGATTGGCGTTGGAGTTGTAGTATCTCTCCCCTGCCTTCTGGCTGCGCTCATCCTTTTGCTAAAATTCTGGCGAAAACCCAAAGAGAGGTGAAACATATGCAGAAAAGAAAAATACCCCCATTTCTTTCCTTGGCCGTTTTATGGGCCACGGTCCTGGTTTTCTTGTGCCAAACTGCATATGGGGCCACTCCGTCCTATCCGGACCCTGATGCCCTTGGCTCCATAACCGTTGCCATGAAAGACGACGAGCAAAAACCCATTGGCGACGGCAGCCTGACCCTCTTCCCCTTTGCGGAGCTCACTAAAAAAAATGGGAATTACTCCTGGGCCTATACCGAAGATTATCAATTTTGTGGCCTGTCCCTAAAAGAGTTTGACACCGACTCCTTTGCAGCATCCCTGCACAAATATATTGCCACAAAGGGGCTGACGGGGACACAAGCAGCCATTCCCTCCTCCGGTACCGTGGTGTTCAACGACCTGTCTGCGGGGCTTTACTTGATTGTCCAGCCCGTGGCCGCCGAGGGATATTACGCCATCAAGCCCTTTGTGGTGTCTGTCCCCTTCCAAGAGGAATCGGGAGAGTGGGTATATCAGGTGGATGCATTCCCCAAAATGGAGATCCAGCCAATAACCGTAGAACCCACTCCCACGCCTACAACCACTCCCCACCACCCTCCCAAGTTACCCCAAACTGGGCAGCTCAACTGGCCTATCCCCCTTTTGGCCGGTGCAGGGGTTCTTCTGTTCCTGGTGGGATGGGATCTGGCATTTTTGAGGAGGAAGAAGCATCATGGGCCGTAAACTAGGGATCTTTCTTATGGTGGCAGGAGTGGCGCTGGTAGCGGCAGCTCTATCCCTGTTTGCTTACAACTGTGTAGATGACACCCGAGCTGGCCGAACGTCTGAAAAAGTCTTGTTGGAATTGAAAGAGGATGTGGAAGAACAAGCCTCTCAGTTGGCCTCAGAAGAGATCTCTTCTGAAATATACAAGTCTGATTATTTCCCGCAGGAAGGAACCTCTACAGGCGGCCTTTCCATGGAAATAGACACGATCTCCATAGATGAAAACGGCTATATTGGATATTTGACCCTGCCTTCGTTAGGACTGGAACTTCCCGTGATGAGCGATTGGACGTACGAACTGCTTCAAACTGCCCCTTGCCGCTATGCCGGCTCCCCATGGGGAGATAATCTTGTCATTGCGGCCCACAACTACTCCAACCACTTTGGGCGAATTTCCAATTTAAGCCCTGGGGATGAGCTGTATTTCACGGACGTAAATGGCTTTGTATTTTCCTATGAAGTGGCCTTTCTGGAAACGTTGGATTCCACTGCAGTGGAAGAGATGGTCACTAGCGAGCATAGCTTGACATTATTCACTTGCACTTATGACGGCTCTGCCCGAGTCTGTGTGCGATGCGACCGGGTGGGCTCGTTGGCTTCCATCGCTCCGTAACCATCGGGGCGCAAAAAAAGAAAAGGGTTCCTGCTGATATTTCCCCTAAGCAGGAGCCTTTTTTATGCCATGGCAGCGCCATGAACGAGCGCCAGATCAACCAAATACCTCAAGCAGCCTTTTGGGACACGGTTTAACAGTACGGAAACTTTCCCCCGTGGCAGTTTCCCACCCTTAGGGGATGAATTGCTGCCACAGGGATTCATATTCCTCTGGGTGCACAATAAATCGGAAGTTCTGAGGGGACTGCTCAAACTGAGTATAAATGGGCACCCCTTCTTGGATTTGAAATTCCTTGTACTTTCGCGGGGATTTGTGGATCAACTGGCTTTCCCCATAGCGTTTTATTACAAACTCCAATTGATCTTCCCTTCAAATGGTAAAATAGGCCAATCCCCCGTGGGAACGCACGCCCTCATATGCACAGCCATATCCTCATACGCATTATGTTTCAAAGGCCAACGGCTGGGAATTGTTCATGCTGATGGTACACCCGGCGAGACCAAGGCCACTTCCCCGGGGCCAGTTTCCACAGCAAAGCAGCGTCCCGGAAGATTTTAGTCGTATTCCTGCGCATACACAATGGCCCTGCCGCTCCATATTTCATACAGTCACGGAAACCGGTGAAACTGCATGGACGTGCCCCTAGCTTCGAGGAGATTAGTTCTGGCCCCAACCTTCCCGAAGCGAAGGTGACTGCCCCAAACAGCAAATGAAACCTTTCCAGCAGTTTTTTAGCCCCAATGCGTCCCATACGGCCTTTGCAGTGGGAAAATACAGTTCCATCGGGTGCCCTCTTCCAAGTACTTCGGATACCACATTGCCGTCCTACGCAATGTTCTTCCCATAGATCATCCAGTCCACCTCGTCGCCCAGATGAAGAACCAGCGACACGTCCCAGCCTGACAACACCTCTTTGTCCAGCTTGGTTTGGCCGATACTCCGAGGGAACTCCATAGTGCTACTTCCCTTAGCGGGAGTGGGCAAGGCTGCTTATTTCACAGAAGAATACGGAGTTTCAACTTCACTTGGAAGGGTGCCATCGTTGGTGTTCAAAAACACGGTGCAGATGAGGACCACCGCCGCCTGACCATCTCTGTTCAGTAGCACACCATAGGCACCGTTATCCAAGGAAAAGTACTGCAATGGGTCTGCATACCTCATTTTTTCTTTCAGTTGCTGGTGAAGGTGTCGGAGCTTGCCATCCTCAATAGGGAAGGTTTATCTAGAATGGCCTGACCCCAAGCTGGGCTTTCACTATGCCTCCTGTAACCTGCATAGCTACACCTGGGAGGACATTGAGAGCTTTACCCAGACAGAGATTCACCGCTACCAGAAAGTGATTGAACCCACTGCCCATCTGATTTTGAAAATCTCCCTGGAAAGAGGAATGAAACATGCCGCAAATTTTCAAGTTGAGTTCCTCCACGTCTTTGCTTCAAATACAGATATATTGTTGTAAGTATTTCCCAAATTTAGTTTTTCGAGCCTCATTCTTTAAATCTGCATAGGGAGGACGACGGGAAAACACATTGGAGCTTGTTTTACGGAATCCAAATCACTATGTTTTACAGCGACCACAATCCGCCCTATTATCATGCGGAGTAAGCAGCCAGTTAAAGCTCACCCTTGCCTGGTGCCAGCTTCACCAGGATGAGTTCATGCAGAACTGGGAGCTGGCCAAAGACACTAATTTCCTCAATCACATAGCCCCACTGGGGTAAGAAAGGAGCCTGCCGATGTGAATGGTACTCGCGACCCTGCCTCCTGTATTGATCCAGAGATTCTTGCGCGCTATACGAGTCCTACCCTGTGGTGGAATATTCCTTAAGAGAAGTGATTGGACCACTCTTGAGCGATCGAAATTTCCCCACAGCATCAAACCTGCACCTCCTTTTTTTAGCTTACCCGGGAGAATTGTCCAACACTGCCCTTTCTTGTTCTCGGTGGGCTGTTCCAACATCCACTCCAAAACCGCGAACCGACTGAAGCAGGAGCGAAGACCAAGTCCTTCTGTCTCTGTTAAAAAAGTCAGGTATCGCAAATGCGATACCTGACTTTTTTCGTTAGCGGGCGAAATGTTGTGGCAACGAGGTGGGGCTGCGCCCGTGCAGTGCATGTCGCGCGAACATGTCTTTTTCCGCCTTTCAGCCCATCTGTTTCCATTCTTTGCTTTATGGAAGCTGAAATGGTAGGGGGCTATTTTTACTGTTGGGAAAACAGAACCAATCCGCCTTTTTGATCGTAGCCGGTTTCCCACAACTGTGACAGATCCAACCAGTTCCCTCTACCATATGTAACAGCTTTCACCAGGTACTTTCTGTCCACCTGTTCATAGCCCATCAGCAAATACCAGTGCCAATCGTATATTTGGAAAGCTGGCTGCTTGTGGTGCAGGGTCAAACACGGTATGGGGAAACCATTGGCAATCTGGTGAGAGATGATCTCTTGCGCTTCTTTGAGAGATTTACTGCCAGAAAAAGGTCTCATACTCATGACCGGGCCGCCCTGATCTTTCATATAATTTGCCAGCCCATCCATAAATGGTTCCAGGCTATCGATGCCAGTAGGCCCAACGCATAGATAGGAAACTATTTCTTTACAAAGCTGGACATACTTCTCCCGGGAGGGCTGGGGGGAACAGCGAGGGCACAGCTTCGTACCTTTGTATAAATCGAAGTACATACAGCAGTCGCTTGCCGTAATGACAGCACACCCTCCCCTGG
The DNA here is from genome assembly GCA_900543305.1 of uncultured Oscillospiraceae bacterium. Taxonomy (GTDB): domain Bacteria; phylum Bacillota; class Clostridia; order Oscillospirales; family Acutalibacteraceae; genus Acutalibacter. The sequence continues at coordinate 11,034 of UQQZ01000021.1, read as the reverse complement.
GGATGGTCTCGGAGATCCAAGTTTGATTTCCTCCAAAGGAATCTCCAATGATAAAATGTTTTAGTTCCTGTTTCATATTTTTCTTTCCTTATGACATGACGTTTTCCTTTTACTCTATAGCAAAGAGTCTGGTTTGTCAATTAATAAAATAGACCCACGTCAGCCCCACAGGGTCAAGTTGGGCTCATCCCTTTTTCCTTGAGTGCTTATGCTCAGATAGCGCAGCTAAGTCTCTCTCCTCTTCAGTGGGGCAACGAGACTACCGTCATGTCCTGGAATTATCAAATCACATTAAAATCCAGATCGGAAAAGTTCGTGTTTTCTTTCAGGTCCTTTTCCTGGATCTTCCAGGCAAAATTGTTGTTGACTTAGACACAGAGGGTCACATTTTCCCCGGCTAGGTTTTTTCAGATTTTACGGGAGACGTCAACGACCGGGGGAAGCTGTCTACCGGGACAAAGCCGTCACTCAACTTCATGATGGAGACTGCAGTGTCGTAACACTCGAAACGGATGGGCACCGTGTTGATGCTCATGCCGGTGTACTGGAAAATCCACCCCATATTGGACCAGCACTGACGCCTTTCCCTGCACTTGTAAAAAAGATAGACAAGGACATCCAGTTCTTCGGGACAAACACCTGTGAAAAGCCAAGTCCAGCAGCTATATCGGGAAATTCACATTCAAAAGCAGAGCAACTAAAATTGCAATCGCAGACATGGTTTTTGCGTGACCACAGCAACGGTTGAGAAAAAGATTTTCTCTGCCCCTTTTTGTAAGTCATCGCAGTAGAAAGACAGTGCCAATAAGTGATATAATACTTTTTAGAGTTCTATAGGAGCGATACATGTATGCCTATCATACTTGACCATCAATTGCGGGAACAAATCCCCCACAAAGCCACCGAATTCCCCGTCACCTACTATCACGATGAGTTGGTTGAATTGCCAAATTGGGCAGGGCCTTTTCATTGGCATCCTGACTTTGAAATAGCCACTGCTGCAAGAAGTGTTTTGGATTACCAGGTTGGGCGGCAGCACATTACGCTGGAGGCAGGGGACAGCATATTTGTCAACGGAAATATGCTGCACAGGGTCCGGCAGTTGACCGGCGACTGTCCCGATCCCATACCCATTATCATCTTTTCCGGCGTTGCCATAGCCCCTGAACACAGCACAATTTATCAAAAATATATTCAGCCCATTGCGCAGTGCGATGCATTGCCTTTTATTGTATTTCGGCATGAGAACCGTTCTCATAGTGAAGTAAACCGTTTGATTCGAGATACCTACCGTTGTTTAAGCCAAGAACCCCACTGTTATGAAATGGCGGTACAGCGCAACATCAGCCGGATATTGGAGTATCTATTCTGCAATCTTGAAAGTTTTCCAAAATATGAAGCTTCTCGCGTCCAGCTGAAAAGTCAGATCCGACTTCAAAAGATGCTCACATACATCTATGAACATTATGCGGAAACAGTTACCCTGGAAGAGATTGCCAATGCCGCTCACATCAGCCGCAGTGAAGCCGGGCGATGTTTCCATACCTATATGGGATGTTCCCCTGTGGATGCATTGATCCAATACCGGCTCCAAACCGCTCACAGATTGCTGAGTGAAAAAACACTTACCCTCCAGGAAATCAGCTCTGCTTGCGGGTTCAATTCTGCAAATTATTTCAGCCGCAAATTTAAGCAAATCTATGGATATGCACCCAGTCAAAGCGGAAAGTTGGGTAAATAGTGCTTAATCTTGACTTTTTTATCCCTTTGTTTCCCTATTACATGATGATATAATACCAGTCGAAAAAAACCGGTTTCACCTGGAAGGGGAATCATCATGACGCAACAAAAGAATTACAGAAAAACATTGGTAGCCTGCTATCTTGGCTTTGTAACACAGGCTATCGCAGCAAACTTTGCCCCACTTTTATTTTTAACATTCAAGAGCACCTACGGAATCACCTTGGAAAAAATTGCCATGATTCCCATGGTCTTTTATTTCGCGCAGTTGCTCATCGACCTTGCGGCTACCAAATTTGCCGACAAAATCGGATATCGCACCTGTGTGGTGGTATCCCAAGTATTGTCCGCAGTCGGCCTCCTATCCATGGCATTTCTGCCGGACCGCTTATCAAATCCTTTTGTAGGCATCCTGATTTCGGTAGTGCTTTATGCCATAGGCAGCGGCCTGATTGAGGTTTTAGTGAGCCCTATTGTGGAAGCCTGTCCCTTCGAAAATAAGGACGGAATGATGAGTCTTCTCCACTCTTTTTACTGTTGGGGAGCATTGGGAGTCATCTTAGGATCCACCCTCTTTTTCGCCGTCTTTGGCGTGGAAAACTGGAAGATCCTGACGATCATTTGGGCGTTGGTTCCCCTGTACAACACCTTTAACTTTCTATCCTGCCCCATAGAACGGTTGGTTGACGAGGGAAAAAGTATGAACATCGGTCAACTACTCCGGCGGCCGTTGTTTTGGCTTATTATAATTCTCATGATATGCTCCGGTGCCTCCGAAGCAACCATGGCCCAATGGGCCTCCGCTTTTACCGAGGCTGCCATCGGCGTTTCCAAAACCGTGGGCGACTTAGCAGGACCTGGTCTGTTTGCGATGTTTATGGGAATATCCCGTATGCTGTACGGCAAATTCAGCGAGAAACTGGATTTGTCCAAGGTTATGCTGATCTGCGGTGTCATGTGCGCCGGCTGTTATCTGTTGGCTTCCCTGTCTGCGTCTCCGATTCTGGGACTTACGGGTTGTGCACTTTGCGGTTTAGCTGTGGGTATCATGTGGCCGGGTTCTATCAGTATCTCTTCCCAGAAATGTCCAAGAGGTGGCACGGCCATGTTCGCATTCTTAGCCTTGGCCGGAGATTTGGGCGCTACGGTAAGCCCGACTATGGTTGGCAGCCTTGCTGAAATGGCAGGTGGCAATCTGAAAACAGGCCTGCTTGTTGCAACGGTATTTCCTGCCGTGCTTGTAATTGGATTGTTGCTTCTAAAAAGGAAGGTTGCAAAGCCTTGAGGACACCACCACCCTTTCCTCTCTTCTTGTGGCGTATCTCCACATCCACTTCAAACCCCATAGCAAGGGGTAAGTGCCGATGGCACAAAAGTTACGGCACCGGGCTCTAATGCTTCATCGGTCCGTCTGTCTTGGTCCCCACAGAGGATCAAGATCCGAGCCAGTAGATGAGACCAAGTCCTTCTGCCCCTGCCAAAAATACCAGCGCCGCAAATGCGGGGCTGGTATTTTTCGTATTGATGCAATAAGCCAGTAAAACCACCCAATATGGTTTTTGGAAGAAGGACTGCTTTCAGAGCCCAGCCTTTCAGCCTGCTGCTATCAGATTTATCAATGGCTGGAAATAGGGACCATGGTCTACATAGGAACTGTGGCATAAGTAGGTTTTTCCTCCCAGCACCACTCCCTCGGGAAATACGGTAAACGGGATCTCCGAACCATCCTTGCACACTACCGTGACAGGGCAGTGGGAGACGCTTCCAGGAAGTTCAGCTGGGAAGATCTCGTAGTAAGAGAACCCGTTTAGATACTCCACTAGAAGATCTATATCCTCCGAACTTTGGAATGTCCTCGCTTGCCCATTTCTAAGGGAACTAACGATCCTAACATACTCTACCTCACCTGGATTTAGGTGAAACAACTGAGTCCCACCGTTTAAGACGAGTAACAGAAAAACGATAACCAAGATAGACGCTATTCCTATTCCCACAGATAAAAAAATTCGTTTTTTCTTGCACATAGGGCTTTGCCTCCAATTTAGAAATGCACTTCCCAATATTTAGAGTTTTTTGTGACAGCAACATCCATAGATCTACCATAGCCAACCATGTCATCACTAATTGTAAGATACGATATAAGACGACCCGCTCTTACATTCCTGAACTGCATATACATGATGTGCGCAGGATCCTACTCCCAAGCACGGCCCGTCTTGACTGATAGGATTCCAATACCGCTCCAACATCAGTTCTTCGTGCCTGCCAAAGTACTCATAACACCGAACGCACATATAAATGCCGACCCCATTTTCGTCCTTATCTCTGGCCAGTTCACGCAGTCTGTATACCACGTGTTGGGAACATCGTCAAATCCGGCATCTGCAATTCTCGAAAGAACCGTAACGAACATGGCCCGGGTCATACTTCCATTTGGGGAGAAAGTTCCGTCGCCGTTTCCAGCAAATAGTTCGTTTTCTGCTACATAATCCACAGCGTTCTTGTACCAAACGTTATCAGGGACATCAGAAAAACAACTGCGGCCGCATGTGCAGAGAACAGCAAAGCACTTACCATCATAGCCAGAGCAAGTGCCATGGATAAAATACGCTTTTTCATCGTACAGACCCTTTCCGAATTGTATGTTCAATACCATCTTTTCTGACACCGGCACAGTGAGCAGCGACTTGCATCCAATATAATAACAGAAAAGCAGGTATTGCAAGAAAGTATTGCTACAAGCTGTCAAACAGCTTTCTAGTGGTAGGATACAACAAACTGAAAAATAAGTCAATGCGATGGAAACGACTTAGCAGATGCTACTCACCGGAAACTGCTGCTCTTTGCCAGTTGGTTTTGCCCATGCCATCCACTTCGGCAAGCGTGAAAACATCTACGATGGGCTTCTCTATTTATAACATTTTCCATTTTTATGTATACATTTTCCCCCTTCACGGTAAAATAAACTCAAACCTTGAAGGAGGACCTTTTATGCGCCAGATCACAGAACAATCCATTCACATGTTTCTGAATGCACTCTGCAAAAATGACAAAGCTCCAGGCACTATAGAAAACTATCTCCGCCATATTCGGGCCTTTAACGCGTGGGCCGGCAACGTTTCCATCACACCTAAACTGACTACTCAGTGGCGGTCCCATTTACTGGAATCAGGGTACACTCCCGGTACAATCAACGCGATGCTGGTACCCTTAAACCGATTCTTTCTCTTTCTGGGGTGGCATTCCTGCAAGGTGAAAACCCTGCGCATCCAGAGGCAGACTTTCCGGGATAATAAGAGAGAACTGACCAAATCCGAGTATCAGCGTCTGCTGACCACGGCCCTTTCCCAGCGGCGGGAACGGCTGGCCCTGTTAATGGAAGCCATTTGCGCCACGGGGATTCGAGTCAGCGAGGCACAATATTTGACGGTAGAAACCGTAGAGCATGGAAAGGCGGAAATCAGTTTAAAGGGAAAAATCCGGGTCATTTTGATTCCCAGCAAACTTCGAAAGAAACTGCTTGCCTTTGCCAGAAAAAACAAAACCGCCTCCGGTCCCATTTTTCGGACCAGAAACGGCAACCCTCTCTCCCGTAAACAAATCTGGGCGGAAATGAAATCCCTCTGCCAAAAGGCAGGAGTAGCAGCTTCCAAAGTCTTTCCCCATAATCTGCGCCACCTTTTCGCCCGTGTTTTCTACAGCGCTACTCGGGATATAGCAAAGCTGGCGGATGTGCTAGGCCACTCCAACATCGAAACTACCCGTATTTATCTCATCTCTACTGGCACGGAACATGAAAGACAGCTGGAAAGGCTTGGCCTCTCATTTTAGACAATCTCGATAGATTGTCCTATGTTTTCTCATAAATTCATGTGTCAGGGAACTTAAAGGCCTGACAAATGGGTAAATATGGTTGAAAACAACTGTTTTCAACGGAAAAAAACGCAGCAAAAGGAAAGCCGGTCGACAAAAGTTTCTATCGGCTTTCTTTTTGCTGCATTGATTTACAATTTTACTTGTCTTTTGATAGGAAGAGTGATAGAATATATGCAAAAATATATGTACTCTGTCCTGATTTCTATTTAATATTTAGACAATCTATCGAAATTGTAGAGTATGCCTGGAAGAGGTGATGAAAACGAATAGTAACAAGGGTGAAACAACGGAAGCCACGCAAATCACCTGGGCTCAAGTGGAGGAATATTTAAATCACCTGGTGCAAAAAGGCTGTACCAAGCAAACCATCCAGACCTATCGCTGGAACTTACTGGTCTTTTGGAGCTTTCTGCATGGAGAAACCTTAAAACCAGATTCCGCTGAAAAATGGAAATCCTCCATGTTTGCTAACGGCAGCCGGGTTCGTACGATCAATCACAGAATTTCTTCGATCAACGGTTTTCTGACCAATATGCACCTATGGGACTATCGGGCTCAACCTTTGCCCGTAAAAGAGGCAGGGCAGCCGCCGGAATTGACCCGCACCGAATATATGCAGCTCCTGCTTGCTGCGCGTTTTCAAAAGAAAGAACAGACTTATCTCCTTGTCAAACTCTTCGCCTGCACGGGAATCCGAATCCAGGATCTGGCCTCTATCACGAAAAAAGCTGCGCGAGAGGGAAAGGTCTGTCTGGAGAATAAGACAATGCTCCTTCCCCAGTGTCTCTGTGAGGAATTACTGGCATTCGCGGATAAAAAATCCCTTCGGGAGGGTCCTATCTTTGTCACACGCACAGGCCGGCTCCTCTCTCGAAGCAATGTCACCGCTTCCATTGAGCGGCTTTCCGAGCCAGCAGGGGTGGCCCGTGAAAAGTGCAATCCCCGGTGCCTCCGAAAACTGTATCAAGACACGCACCGGTCCATCGAGGAAAACGCTTCCTTCCTCATAGAACAAGCTTACACACAGCTCATCAATCAGGAGCAGTTGACTGTTGGATGGACCAGTGCTCCGTCAAATAGTCCATCCTCTCTTCACGTTGCAAACCAAAAGTGAGATTCATATTTTTTTGCAGGAAAGGTAGGAAAAAATGAAAAAGTACTTACTGGGAATTTTGCTGGTTTTCTGCATGTTGGTGTGTTTTGCGCCAGCAGCGATGGCGGAGAACGAGCGAACAGATATTCCAGATAACAGCATGCCACAAGTTTATGTCAGCAGTGCAACCGCTACCGACCAAACTATCTCAAAAGGGGACGACAAAACTGGCCAAGGTACAATAGAATCACCTTTTGCTTCCCTCTCCTTAGCGGTGGATAAAGTGGCAGAAAACGGGACCATTTATCTTTTAACAGATTTAACATCTACAAAATACGCTATTGTCCATGAAAAAGATATTATTATTGATGGACAAGGACATACGATTACTAGAGGGGACAATTTTACACCTCAAAACGATGCCCGAGGCGGCTACAATCCCGCTATGATCGAAGTGGCAAATCATTCTACACTGACGTTGCAAAATATTACATTAGATGACGCATTTAAAACAGAAGGTACAGAATTTGAATTGGCTGGTGATAGCTCAGATGGAAATGGAAAAAAGGTCCATGATGGTATTATCGCCTCATATGGTGATGGGAAGGCAACTATCATTTTAGATAAGGACACAACACTAAAAAATTTCGGAGGCCTCTCCGCTGTTTATATTACCGGTGAAAAAGGCAATGGCGCTACCTTTATCATGAAAAACGGCAGCAAAATCTGTGATGATTCGTCAGCAGCAACCGCTCGAAAAGGGGGCTACGCTGCCATCTATAATCATGGTGGCACTGTCACCATGGATGAGGGTTCTTCTATTGAAGACATTTATGGACGAGCAATCTATATTGACAACGCCGGCATGACCACAGTTAACGGTCTCATCACTGATATCACTTCCAACGAAGTAATGAAACTTTATAATGGTAATGCCGGAAGTGGTTTTGGCGGCATCGTCAGCTATGTTGACGGGAACGCCAACTTTGTGCTGGGAAGTACTGGGCATATCTCCAACATAAAATCACACAACGATGATAAAGTGGATGTGGCTTTTCACTTGCAAGGCGGCACACTTAAGACAGAAAAAAATTCTAAAATTACTGAAATCGATATAATTGGTCTTGTAGATTCCAATGGTGGCACTATCGACATCGCGGGCAATATTACTAATTGTCATACCCAAAATGTCTTTTTCCGCATGCGTGGCGGTGGAGATGTAAAATTCCTTTTGCAGAAAGATGGACGCATCACACAGTGCTCTACAACAGATGTTGGCATCATCTATAGAAATGGCGGAAAACTTTCCATCTTTATTGATGGGATAATCAGGGATGTTCAAGTGGGCAGTAATTTTGATGAGTATGTCATTTACAATTCCAATAATAATTCTGTAGCAGGTGGGATTTGTACAATTACCGGTACTATCACCAAAATATCAGGCAATGGAATTTATATTAAAGATCCCTCTACTGTCACTATAACTGGTGAAATTAGCGAATGCACGGGCTATGCCCTGCATTATAAACCTGAAGCACCTGAATCGACAGTAAACATTGAGCCCGGATGTATTATCAGGGATAACAATCAGGGTGGATCGCAAATTTATGTAGAAGAATATGCAAAAGATAGATCCGCTAATACTTCCACCCAGCGTATTTCTATTGCCAAAGATAATGTCACGCTTTCCAACCGTGATATTACTCTCGACGATCTCACTATCACCCTTTCCTCTGCTTACGGCACTCTGAAGTTGGGAAATGTAAACCCAACCAATGAGACAAAGCTAACGGATATCTCTCAAAAAAAAGGATGGGGTAATCAATCCCTCGCCTCCTTTTGGGTGGAATCTGAAACAGCGCAAGAGATAACGTTGAGTGAAATTCAGACAAATATAAATGATACCCTCCCCCTATATGCTCTGGTAATGGAAACAGAGTCGAACGGCTCAATTTCTGATGGTATGGCCTCCACCGTTTACACGGTAAACAAAAACGGGGACGACTCCTTTACCCTAAACCTGCCTGCAACTGGTAAAACTGGATGGGCTGTGGCACTTGTACAACCCAGTGAAGATTATGGTATTTTGTCCCTGACCGCTAATCCGGATACCCTGACTGAAGGTAAGAGTGACACAATTCATTACACGACTACATATAAACCTTCAAATAATCTCATGAGTCAGCTCAACCAAAACGATCAATTTACACTGACCATAACTCTTCCCCCCGACATGGAGTATGTGGAAAGCAGTGGGAATGGTCTTTCCTACAACACAAACGATCATACGCTGACTATGGATTTTGCCGCAGATCAACTGAATGGTGAATTTACCGTTTCCTTCTCTGCCACCGTAGATGGCTCTACATTAAGTGCTGGCGATATTTTAATTACCAATGCCGAACTGAGCAGCAATGCAACTGCCCAAGGTAATGGGATTACGATCAACATCAATGCCACTACCACAATGACCGTTGAACCTAAACCTCAAGAACCTGATCAGCCCACACCACCTTACATTCCCCCTGTGGAACCTACAGATCCGGATTACACGCCAGATGGTTTGGACACGGAAAATCATTTCTCCTACATCATCGGCTACGAGGACGGTACTGTGAAGCCCAACGCCTCCATCACCCGCGCTGAAGTAGCGACCATCTTCTTCCGCCTGCTCACGGACGAAGCGAGAGACCAGTTCTGGTCCCAGTCCAACGACTACACGGACGTCAGCCCAACCGACTGGTTCAACAATGCCGTATCCACGCTCAGCAACATGGGCATTCTCAATGGCTATGAGGACGATACCTTCCGCCCCAAGGCCACAATCACCCGTGCAGAGTTTGCAAAGATAGCGGTCAGTTTCTTCGACTACGAGAGCATCGAGGCCGATAATGTGTTCACCGATGTAGCCGAAGGCACATGGTATGAGAACTATGTGGCTGTTGCAGCTGAGATCGGGCTAATTGAAGGCTACGATGGCAATATTTTCCGGCCAGAAGCCAGTATCACGCGCGCCGAAGCCTGCACCATCATAAATCGCACACTTGGCCGCGTGCCGGACGAAGACCATCTCCTGCCCCAGGCAGAGATGAACACCTGGCCTGACAACTCCGATCCTGACGCATGGTACTATGAACAGATCCAGGAGGCCACCAACAGTCACGACTACAGGTGGATCGGCAATATCGAGCAGTGGACCGCTAAACTAGAGGATCCCCACTGGGACGAGCTGCAGCACTGAGAAATGCAGTCAACGTCCTGGCTATGGCTCCAGTCCAGATAAACAACTTTCTGACCCACAACCACATTGCCATGACCTGACATTCTATCTTCTGGCACAACACCCAAAACGCACCCGGTTTCGCCATTCCCGCTGAATCCGGGTGCGTTTTCTCTGTTTTGCCCATTTTTCCCAACACAAAACTTATGAAATACAGGGTAGCAAAATTTTGGGCAGAAATGAAAAAATGGAAAAACTGCACACCGCAACACAGAGCACTACGCTGAACCCCTGACAACAGCACAAATTGAGGCAAGTGCCATACTCAGTGAAAATGAGTGACTACGGTGTTTCCATGGGTCTATCAATATAGGGGCAATACCTAAAAGAGTACCGCTTACGGATAGCCGCCAGGGTGTTGGCTAATACTTTGAAAAATCCGGAAAAATCGGTGCAACCTGCGGCTTTTGGACTCGGCGTATTTCACAATGATCTTTCAGGAACAGATGGGGTGAACACCGGGAAAATATTGAAAGACCCCTCTAAAATAAGACGTTTTGCTTGGCCCTAAATGATGGTGTGTGCCACCTTATTCCTGATTTCTGCCTCCTTGCCAGATTCCAGAATGAATTGGCCGTGTTTCAGGCTGGGCCGGCTGGATTCTCTAAGGTGGAGTCAGGCTCTTTTTCCCACTTTATCCAGCAAAATCTTCTTCCTGCACTTATCTTGACAATCTTTCTGAATTCCGCTATAAAGAATCACAAAGACTTTTGAAACGTTTTGGTTCACTGAAAGGAGGGTATTTCTTGAAAACCACCGCCATCATTGAAGACGACCAGACCATTGGGGATCTGCTGGAGGAGGTATTACGGCAGGAAGGCTATGAAGTGCGCCGGGCTTACTCCGGAACGGAGGCAGTCTACCTGCTTCAGCAGGAAAAGCCCGACTTGGCCCTGCTGGATTTGATGCTTCCCGGCCTCTCTGGGGAGCAGGTGCTGCCCTCCCTTTCGGGGATCCCCACCATTGTGGTCAGTGCCAAAGTGGGGGTGGACGACAAGGTCCGATTGCTGCTAAACGGCGCCGCCGACTATCTCACCAAGCCCTT
>UQQZ01000020.1 GCA_900543305.1 uncultured Oscillospiraceae bacterium | reverse complement strand
AACTGCGGTGGCGGTTGCGGCTGCTGAGAATTCTCTCAGTCAAACCTTGATTCCGGCTTCTTCTTAAATAAAGCCGGATAACACAGAAAGCCCTTCCTGCTCCTAAATCAAGCAGGAAGGGCTTTTCTGCGCAGTCTAAACCGCAACGGGTATAAACCTTATTTTTACAGGGCAATATCCCCGTTTTCCACGGCCTGAGACAGAGCCTGTGCCAGCTGATCCGGACAAGAAGTGGGCCGGGCTCCGCAATGAATTCCCTTGCAGCGGGACAAGTATTCTTTGACTGTCATTCCCTTGGCCAGAGCGGCAACCCCCTGGGTATTGCCATTGCAACCACCAGTAAATTTGACAGACTGGATAACACCATTCTCAACCACAACATCGATTTTACGGGAACATACCCCATGGGGCGTATAATGAATTTCCATCAGATAGACCGTCCTTTCTATGAACGTAATTTCATATCTAATACGTTATCAAATTTGACAGGGCTTGTCAAGAACCCTTACCCATCGCTCTTTGTTCTCCAAAAGGACCTTCCCCTCATTCTCCCGTTCCTGGAAAAAGTTTTTCAGGCTGAAACAGGCGGTTTGTCCGGTTGAATAGGAGGATAGAAGCAACACCCAAAAGCACTACAATGACCAGAAGGACAGGAACTGTAATTTCAAATACTCCCGTCAATTGGACCAGAAATAGCAGTAACAAGGGCAATAGCAAATAGCCCATGGTCTGCAATGCCTCCACGAAGCTGTAGACCCGGGGAAGTTCCCAGCAGACAAAGATCACGGAAAAGAGGGCTACAACGGGCATTAACAAGACCAAACAGACAATCCATCGCAAATTGAGGAAATACGGCGCACCCATGCACAAATCCGCTACAGAAACTGTAATGGCAAAAGCCACGAAGGAAATGGCGGAAATAGCTATGGACAACAAAGTGCAACAGAGTATTTTGGCATGGAGTATCATAGTAGTGTCCAGAGAGGAAAGAAATAACGTTTCCAATGTGCCTTCTTCTTTTTCCCGAACGAATACTTGGGAGGCTGCAATTACCGAACAGAGAATGGGCACACAAAGAAACAGCATGGGACACAACAACGTGGTAAAGGCTCCCATCCACAACTGGCGGTAAGTGTATTTTTGGGGGTTACCCAGGAGTTTTGCCAAAGGTTCGGGAAAGCTGGGATTTCCTTCAACCGGTAAAAAACTAATTCCTACGGAATATACCAGCGGGATTACCACAACCAGCACCACCGGAAGCAGCATCAACAAGGCCCGTACACCTTTATTGCGCCAGATTGCTCCCAGATCTTTCCCGATGAGAACATTCTCCGCTGAAGAGAAAAGAGGCAATCTTTCAAAGATCTTCCCTTCCCTCTTCTGCATCGTCCTCCCAACTCTCTTCTGTGACGGGATAGGATTCTTCTGTGCCGGTTTCTTGGATGCCATCCGTCTGGCTGTGGAGGAGGTCCGTGGGTTCTTCTTCTCCTTGCTGCTCAAACTCCATCACCTTCTTTCTTCCGCCGTCCAAATACGCGTTGTAAATCTCCTCCAAGGTGGGTTCCAGGAGCCGTGCTTCATAGAGAGGAACCCCTTCCCTAACTGCTTGAGCGATAATCTTCGGCATATTGGAGGGACTTTTAATTTCCCTTTCCCAAAACTCGCCCTTTTGATGAAAACCTGTGGGGGATGCCGCTCCGTCTCCCAACCGCAACTGTGCACGAAACAATACGCCGGCACCTTTTCGAAGACTTTCCAAATCGCCTTTTGCCAGTAGAATTCCATCTTGTAAGATGGCAAATTGATCGCAAAGCAATTGGGCGTACGCCATGGTGGAAGCACAAAGAAACAAAGTTATGCCTTCTTCTGTTGCGATACAGCGCAGCAGTTCCTGAATTGCATCGGACGTTTCTTGGTCAAGTCCACCCGTAGGCTCGTCTACCAAAAGAATTTTAGGACTGTGCATCAAAGCTCTGGCCAAAGAAGCGCGTCTCACCACGCCTGTGGACAAGCTGTCTACCCGCAGATCCCGGCCTTCCCAAATATCCAGCTTGTGCAATAAAAAGGAAGACCGTTCCAGCGAGTCGTTGTCATCCATCCCATGAAGGGAGGCATAAAAACGCAAATTTTCCCACAATGTCATGTTGGCGTATAACTTTGAGGTGGATAAAACAGATCCTGCCACCTGATGGAGCTTATGAGGCTCATAAGTGGGAGACAATCCCATAACGGAACATTCCCCGCTTGTAGGGCGAGATAGCCCTGTCAGAATGCGCACCAAAGTAGTTTTACCACAGCTTTTACCGCCGACACAGGCAAACGATTGTCCTTGAGACACTTGCAGATTCAAACCTCCCAAGGCCAATCTTTCGCCATATTCTTTTGTCAAGTCATAGGTCACAATGGCGTCCATAGTTGCTCCTCCGCTCATCGCCTGACTTCTGAGGTTCCCTGCTCTACCAGGTAAGTGGCTTCCAAATCCGCCAGATGTAGTTTGACGGCCAAGGGATACCGATCAAACGCCACACTGATGGAGAAGCTTCCCCCTTTTACGGAATCATCAAAGCCTCCCATATGCCATCGGATTGCCATCGCCTCTGCCGGTTTTAACCGCACGAACCGCTCAATCAGGTATACAGATTTCTCTCCGTGGCCAAAGGGAAATGCGTCTTCCACCGAATAATAAGGCTTTTTCTCCCATTGTCCCGTTTCTTCATTTTTGACGTTTCGGGTGGAGATTTTGTAGTACTGCGCCTTGCAGATATCGTGGAGCAACCCGCACAAGGCAAAACTTTCCTCGCTGTCCCCTTCTTGGAAATATTTTTCTCGGAGCACCTTGTATACATTGATGCTGTGGCGTACCAAGCCAAATTCACAGGCACAGTGAAATTTTGTGCTGGCCGGAGCGGTAAAAAAATCGGTTTTTTCAAGCCACGCCAGCAATTGTTCGCCTCCAGGTCTGGAAACGTTCTTCTGAAAGATGGAGCAAAATTCGTCTTTATATGAATGATCCATGAATCTCTTCCTTATCCTATGGAAATTGAAGTTTCTCTGCCTCCGCTAAAATAACACCTCATTTTATTACAGGATATCACAAACACTGTCTTATTTCAAACCGAAATCAAAGAATCTGATGAAAATGGAAAAAGGCTGCCGAAGCAGCCTTGCCAGTCAATCGGAACGAAATCCTTTCCCGATGATTTCACTGGTATTTGTGATGAACATAAAGGAATGGGGATCCACTTCTTTGCACTTTTGACGGAGCCGAACAGCCTCCCCTCTCCGGCAAGCAGTCATAACCACTTTCCGATCCTGGTGGGAATACGCCCCTTGACCGTCCACCACCGTGGAACTCCGGTGCAGTTCCTTGATGATGAAATCACAGATTTCATCGGGTTTGGAAGTGACAATTGAGAAGAACTTGCACAGGTTGATGCTTTCAATGACGGAGTCAACAACAAAGGCTTTCAAGAAAAGGCCTAGAATGGAGAACATCCCTGTTTCAATGCCGAAGAAAAATACAGAGGATAGCGCTATTACACTGTCACTGACAAATAAGGCTTTTCCGATGTCCGAGATGCTGGTGTATTTCTTCAGAATCATTGCCACAATATCTGTGCCGCCGCTGGAAGCGTTACAGTTAAACAACAGCGCCGACCCTACAGCAGGTAACATCATGGCAAAACAAAGCTCCAAAACAGGCTGATCGGTAAAGGGCTGTGTCATGGGATAAATCCGCTCTAACAGCCACGTTTCCAGCGAATACATCAAGCTGCAATAGGTGGTCCAAAATCCGAACTCTCTGCCCAAAAACAAATAGCCCAGTACCAGCAAAAGCACATTGATAATAGACATCAGTGTAGCCGTTGACAAGGGTGTAACGCTACCCAGAATAATTGATAAACCGCTGACACCGCCTGTAGAAAAGTGATTGGGAAGCTTAAAGAAGTAAACACCTGTTGTCAGAAGCAGAACACCCAGGTTGACTAGCAAAAAGGTTTTTAGGTTTGCCTTGGTCAGAAAGGGAAGTTTCTTTTGTATCTCCTTTTCTTTTGACATAGTATCCATCGCCCTCAACAATCCATATTTTTTGAGAACTGTATTTCTCAATCAAGAAACACCCATGTGTCCTCAAAACCGTTGCGATTCTACCACAAAAACCCGAGTTTTACAACCCGTTTCCCTAAAAAAGGCACTCCCAACACTAGGTGAGAGCGCCTTTTTCACAATTTACCGGATCAGGTCTTCCAGGAAGCGGACGGCCATTCCAATGTCTTTTTCCGGGTCATCCCCCACTTCCCGTTCGATGGTCAGGAAGCCGGTAAACCCGATCTCGTTCAAAGCTTTCAGGTAATTGGGGAAATCCACATCACCTTGGCCCAGAGGCAGTTCGATAAAAGAATTGTCTGAGAGCATCTCCGATTCCACCATGCCGTACAGAACCTCAGGGTCCACATAGTACAGGCGACGGCCATCTTTTGCATGGGTGTGGACAATGTAATCTTTCAAAGTGTACACGGCCTGAACGGGGTCATCCCCGGTGACCATGACAAAATTTGCAGGGTCCAGATTGACTGCAACGCCCGTAGAGTGCAAACCATCCAAAAAGCCTTTCAGAGTGGCGGCTTTTTCAGGACCGGTCTCAATGGCAAAGTGAGCCTTTAAAGAATCTGCATATGCTGCCAGCTGACCACATGCCTCCTGCATGATCCCATAACGAGGATGGGTGGGGTCTTCCGGCACAACGCCGATATGAGTGGTGACCACATCGGTTTCCAGATCTTTGGCAAGGTCCAAAATCCGCTTGGACTCCTCAATTAACTCCGGATTTTTTTCTGGATGGACAAAGCCTTGGCCTAAATCCCCACAGAGGGCGGAAATGACCATGCCATGATCTTTTACCGCCTTGAGGAATTCCCGACGGCGTTCGGGAGTCATTTCTTTGGGAGACATGTCTCCCCGGGTAGCATAAACTTGGATCCCCTTGGCTCCCAGAGCCTGGGCTTTATCCAATGCGGTGTTGACGTCCGTCCGGAAGGAATCCAACATTACGCCAATGGAAAAAGGATACATAAGCATTTACTCCTCTCTTATCGCTTACTCCAGTACGATTTCACGATGCTGTTCTGCGGAATCATAGATAGCCTGCATCATTTCGGCCGTGACAATGACAGTGTCAATATGGGACGGCAGTTTTTTGCCGGTTTTGATGCAGTCGATGAAGGCGTCAATTTCGTTCTGGAACATGTCTGTGCTCTGGAACTTGGGCGTGTAGTTGACCAAAGCGCCGTTTTCGGTGGTATATACGGTAAAGTCGCTGCCGTATTGGAGACGGATTCCACCCTTGTCCCCCATGAAGTCAATGTAGCGGTCCTCTTCCCCGATATTCTGAGCCCAGGCGCCATTTAAGGTGATCACAGGGCCCTCAGTGCGGATCATGCCGGTGACAGAATCGTCCACATCATACACTCCATCGTATTTGGGAGGTCCTGCCCACATGTCGGTGTAAACATAGTTTTCCATGTCTTTGCCCAGTTTGCAGAAGGTTTCCCCAGTGACGGTTTTCACTTTGGGATCCCCGCAGCAGTACATGACAATATCCAAGTAATGGACGCCCCAGTCAATCAGTGCGCCGCCGCCTGCGATGGCTTTGGTGGTAAAGGCACCGCCCAAACCGGGAATGGAACGATAGGCCCGGAAGCTTACATACACATGATGGATGTTGCCCAGCTTGCCCTGGTCGATATATTCCTTAATCCGGTTAACGCCAACATTAAACCGGTTCACCACGCCAATATTTAAGACTTTGCCGGTTTCATGCTGGACTTTTTGCATCTCCAAAGCTTCTGCATAAGTACGGGCAGCAGGCTTTTCGCACAGTACATTTTTCCCCGCACGGAGGGCGTCCATGGCGATCTGGGGATGGACATTGTTGGGGGTGCAAACGGACACCGCTTCCACTTCGGGATCCTTTAACACGTCATGATAATCTACCACAGCAGTGCCGCAGCCGTACTTTTCTACCGCTGCCTGGGCACGCTCAGGAATGATGTCACAGAAATACTTGATTTCCGCTTCAGAGTTATTCATATAAGAGGGGATGTGAGCTGCGTTGGCAATGGTGCCGCAGCCGATAACAGCAACTTTCATTTCAATACACTCCTTTGCAAAGATTGTGGCCGCCCTGGACGACCAATGCTGCTTTACCGAGATTATAACCCACTTACCTCCTTTTTGCAAAGGCTTTTTATAAAACAAAGGCTGTTTTTTGGCGAAATGGAAGTACTTTCACCGGGCCACTGTTTTTCTTTACAGAGATCTTCTATCATGGTATACTGTGAAAGTAATTTTTAGTGGGAGGGATTATACCATGAACGAAACCTTAGAAGTTTTGATGAAACGGAAGTCTGTTCGTGTTTTTGAAGATCGTCCCATCGGTCCGGAAGAAAAACAGGCAATTCTTTCAGCTGCCATGCGGGCTCCGACTGCAGGCAACTCCATGCTCTATTCCATTCTGGATGTGACGGACCAAGCTCTCAAGGACAAGTTGGCTGTGACTTGCGACCATCAGCCCTTTATTGCCTCTGCCCCGATGGTTTTGGTTTTTTTGGCGGATTATCGCCGCTGGGTTCGAAAGTTCCATCAGGCTGGCTGTGAAAATGTGCCCAATCCCCGGCTCAGCGACCTGATCTTGGCTACCAATGATACGGTAATTGCTGCCCATGCGGCCTGTGTGGCGGCGGAAAGTTTGGGAATTGGTTCCTGCTATATCGGGGATATTATCGAGCAGTGGGAACAGCACCGGGAAATGTTCCATCTTCCCCAGTTTGTGGCGCCGGTTTCCATGCTGGTATTCGGGTATCCCACCCAGCAGCAAAAAGACCGTCCTCAAACATCTCGTTTTCCCCAGAAGATGATTGTTTTTGAAAACGGGTACCATGATCTGACCGACGAGGAACTCCAGGAATATTACGATGACCAAAAGGCGCAGGCGTTCTACAAGCGCAAGTATATCTCTGATTTTGCCCAAGAGATGGCTCGATCTTCGGAAGAAATCCTGAAAAACTGGGAAGGACGCAATTGATTCTTCCCGCCAGAAAAAGGACGTCCAGCGACGTCCTTTTTCTATTTTCCTTGACTTTTTCTCAGCGCGGGCTTATACTAAAAGCGCAATACTTAGTATTGCTAAATAGTAATGGAAAGGAGCAACCACGTGGAAAGCCGGTATGTGCAGCAGTTTAAGAAGGGATCCTTAGAAATGATTCTCCTGTGTTTGATTGCCCGGAAGGAAACATATGGCTACGAAATCCTCACATGCCTCAACGAGAGTGGTGCCGGAATTTGGGGATACGCCAAGGAGGGAACCATTTACCCTATCTTGTACCGTTTGCAGGAAGCAGGGCTGGTGGTTGCCCGACTTGCTCCCGCAGCGGCCAATGGCGGAACTAAAAAGTATTATTCCATCACCGAAAAAGGCCGGAACACTTTAGAAGAGCTCACAACGTTTTGGGGAGAATATACCCGCTGTGTAGATGGGTTTATTGCCCAGTGGAAGGAGTCAACGAAATGAAAGAACAATATATCCGACAGGTAGCCCATCATCTTTCCCTGCCCAGAAAACAAAAGCGGGAAGTGCTGCGGGATTTGCAAGAAATCTTTGCCTCTGCACTAGAGCACGGAGAATCGGAAAATCAAGTGATTGCTAGGTTGGGCGACCCCCAAGAATACGCCCGGGAGGTGGAAGCTCCTTTGGAGAAACGGTCCGGGAAAGGATTCCTTCTGGGACTTATTCTTTCTTGCGTGCTGTGTGTGGGAGCTGTGATTCTGTTTCTCTCCACTCTGAATTTTTGGGTTCCAGCCAATGCCATCGGTTGGGGTCAGAGCAGTACTTCCATTCAGGTAGCCGGTGGGGTTGACTTCTCTCCCCTTTTGTTGATCCTGGCAGCGGTGGGGCTGGTATGTGCCGTTTGGTTTGCCTTCCGTTTATACCGGTTGTGGAAGGGGTGAGCCTATGAAAAAACAAACAGCGCTCACTCTGGGGATGGCATTACTCTTGTTGGTCATCCTGGTGGTTGCCTCTTACCAAAGCGTCCTCAGGCTGGAAGACTATTCCTGGACGTTAACCACGGCCCAGGACCAAAATGGAAATGTGATTGCCTGTAGTTCGGAGGACTCAACTCAATATCCCAATGCGGAGAAGCTCTCTCTTTTCTGCGAGGCTCAAGATGGGATGATCACCCTTTCTTCCCAAGCCATAACCGCCAAGGGAACTTACCGGCAAACCCAACAGAATCCAGAGGGCCGGCTTTACGAGATGGAAATCAAAGATCTGGGATGGGGATACGCCGTGTGTTCCTACACGGAGTTTCATACAGGGGAACAACTTCCCACATTGGTGATATCCTTTCCCAAGGAATACACTCTTACGTTTACCGGAACAAGAAAATAGGATAGGAAAAACTCCTGGAAAGAATTTCTTTCCAGGAGTTTTTTGATAGGGGAAAATCCCCCGTCCTTTTCAAAAGATGTGACCAGGCCTATAAGCCGAGTTCTGTCGTGGACCGTCATCTATCTTGGCCTGGCGTTGCCGTCCAGGCTCACGCCACCTCCTCGGAACGCGCAGGGCTACGCTTCATGTTCCTCCACGGTGTTGCTCCGGATAGGGTTTACAGGGCCGCGTGGTCTCCCACGCGCCGGTGAGCTCTTACCTCGCCTTTCCATCCTTACCGGGAAATCCCGGCGGTATCTCTCTGTTGCACTTTCCCTAGGGTCGCCCCCGGCGGCGGTTAGCCGTTATCCTTGCCCTGAGGAGCTCGGACTTTCCTCAGACGGGTGCTTTCGCGCTCCGCCCGCGACCGTCCAGCCTGCTCACATGTTGACTATTGTAAAAGAGAGGTTTCTCTCTGTCAATAGTTTTTTTCGGAAAGCATCCGGTTCTTTTCATCCCACAATTTCTGGGAAAGATCCACATAGTAATTATGGGGATTTTCAAACCGGGTAACTTCTTCCCAAAGGGAGTCTACCTGTGCCATACAATAGGCTTTAATGGCATTTAGAGCCCGGGGCGTATAGACACATTCTCCGCCCTTGAAAATGGGCTGGAGCAAGGATACCGCTGTGAAGTTCTCGACGGTTTTCCGTTTCCAGGTATGCTCCGGGTCAAAGATGGTGTAAGGCTTTTCGTCGTCAATCACCTCATCGTGGAGTGTGATAACGTCGGCAATGGCCTTATCCGTTTCCTTATCGAACAAGCGCCACACGCTCTTGAAGCAGGGGGTGGTAATCTTGGACACGTTTTCGCTGATCTTGATCTTGGGAATGATATGTCCTTCCTGGTCTTCCACGGCAGCCAACTTGTACACACCGCCGAATACAGGTTCGGAAGAAGAGGTGATCAGCCGTTCACCCACACCGAAAGAATCCACTTTTGCACCCTGAACCAACATATCGCGGATGATATATTCATCCAAAGAGTTGGAGGCGCAGATGGGACAATCCTCAAAACCGGCATCGTCCAGCATCTTCCGGGCTTTCCGGGAAAGATAGGTGATGTCGCCGCTGTCAATCCGGATACCAGCGGGGCGGAACCCTTGCGGTACCAGGACTTCATTGAAAACCTTGATGGCGTTGGGAACGCCGGATTTCAGCACGTTATAGGTGTCTACCAACAGCACACAGTTTCCAGGATAAGACTCCGCATAGGCTTTAAAGGCATCGTACTCACTGGGGAAAAGCTGGACCCAGCTGTGAGCCATGGTTCCCAGGGCAGGAACACCGTAACTCTGATCGCTGATGGTGCAGGCTGTGCCTACACATCCGCCAATGTAGGCGGCACGAGCTCCCAGCATTGCTCCGTCGAAGCCCTGAGCCCGGCGGGAGCCGAATTCCATCACCGCCCGTCCTTGGGCAGCGCGGACAATTCGGTTTGCTTTCGTGGCGATCAAGCTCTGGTGATTGATGCACAAAAGCAACATGGTCTCCACAAATTGAGCCTGAATGGCAGGGCCCCGCACTGTGACAATGGGTTCTCCCGGGAAAATCGGAGTTCCCTCGGGGATGGCCCACACATCGCAGCTAAAACGAAAGTTGCGCAAATAATCCAGAAACTCCCGGCTAAAAATATGCTTGGAATGGAGAAACTCAATATCCTCGTCGGTGAATCTTAAGTTTTTGAGATAGTCCACCAACTGCTCCACACCAGCCATAATGGCAAAGCCACCCTTATCGGGCACCTTGCGGAAGAACATGTCAAAGTAGCAGATAGTGTCCTTAAATCCGTTGGCAAAATAACCGTTTGCCATAGTCAGCTCATAGAAGTCTGTGAGCATTGTCAGATTGGGTTCTTGGAAGGACTTGTTCATAATCGCACATCCCCTGTGTTCATACTTTGAAATGGCCGCACTTGGTCTTACTTATTATAGCAGTTTTGTGGCAAAAGTACAGCAATTATTTTACTTTCCGTCAAGATGTAAAAAGATATTTTTATTTGCGAAAAAAATTGTGGATCTTCAAGGCGTTTTCTTGAAATAATTCGTAAAATCCCATTGATTTTTCTCCAGTCATTTCTTATAATGTAGGAAAGTTTGATATTATGTATACTGGGAGGGGAAGTGAGATGCGGCTGCGGAGCCAACCTTTGGGCAATAAAAACCTCATTGGTGCCAGAGTGGAGGCGGCCAGAAAAAGCCAAGGCATGAAACAGAAAGAATTACTGGCCCAACTCCAGGTGCGGGGTGTGGATTTAAATGCCTCGGGCCTTTCCAAACTGGAAGGCCAAATTCGGTTTGTCACCGATTTTGAACTGCTGGCGCTGTCGGATATTTTGAATGTCTCCGTCTACTGGCTTTTGACCGGTAATGAAAAATAATGCCCCCCGCCGTTGGAAGCGGGGATTTTTTTGTTCCGGAAATGCTTAGATCTCGGAAAATAAACCATACTAATCCTGTAGTTCGAAGGATCTGATCAGGAGGGATGGGAATGTTTCAAACAAAACGTTGGAAACGCCTGTCCCCCCTTTTTTTCTTTTTTGTAGCCTATTCCATCCTGTTTGTCCTCTGGGTAAAAACGTTTTTATATACGCTTCCATTTCTTTTGGGATTCCTTTTGGCATTGGCATTGCAGCCGGTGATTTCCTTTTTTCAAAAGCGGCTTCCATGGTCTAGGGGAACCGCCTCCTTGCTAGCAACGATTTTAGCCCTTGTGGGAATTGGCAGCCTTTTGGTTATCCTGGGGATCCTTGCAACCAGGGAAATCACTTCCTTTTTGGAACGGATTTCGGAAAATGACTTCGCTGCCTTTTCCGAGCCGGTCACAAAGGTTTTGCAAGAAATTAAGCGGTTAGGAAGTCAGTTAGACCTAACTTTTTTCAATAAGCATAGAGAAGAACTGATGCAGGCTTTGCAGAACAGTCTTGATCTCGTGGTAGGTTTCCTGGGTACATTGCTCCAGGTACTAACCTCTGTGCCCACCATTTTTACGTTGCTTCTTGTAACCGTTTGCGCGGCTTTTTTCCTTGCCAGGGACATGAATTCTCTTCTCTCCTGGGGAAAAGAATTTTTTACGGAAACAGTGGCGTTCCATGTCAAAACAGCCGTAAAGCACTCGGAAGGCACCGGGCGAAAATATCTGTTCTCTTATTTGTTTTTGTATTTTCTCACCTTTTGTGAGACCTGTGTAATTCTGTCGGTTCTCGGTCTCCCCTATCCGTTTCTTACGGGAATCCTCACTGCGGTGGCCGACGTGTTGCCGGTATTTGGTCCCGGATTTGTGCTCATTCCCCTGATGATTTATCAAATCCTCATTGGCCAATACGCGAAAGCATTGGGCCTGCTGATCGGTTGGCTGGTCATCACCTGTATCCGGCAAATTGTGGAACCCAAACTGGTTTCTTCCACCATTCGGTTGCATCCGCTGGTTCCTTTGGCTGCCATTTATTTTTCTTTGGTGGGGAAAAGTATTTGGATCCTCTTTTATGTGCTGGGTTTATGTACCATCTACACTGCCTTTCGGGAGACGGGAGCGTTCCCGCCCTTGGTGGAAAAGTCTTCCACAGAACCCCAGCCCCCTTCCAAGACTCCAGAAACGGTGGAAAATTGATTTCCTTTTGAAAGAAACATGATAAACATGAAAAAAGCTGTTCCCTCTCGCTCTGGGGAACAGCTTTTGAAGTTACATGGAATTAAAACCTCTCGGACAAAAGTTTTTCGCTGGCTGCCAAACGTACACAGATGCACAGCAGATGCATTGCCTGACGCAGTTCTTCCTGAGGCGGGAAGGACGGTGCAATCCGGATGTTGCTGTCGTTGGGGTCCGCTCCATAGGGGAAGGTGGCCCCAGCATCGGTCAAAACGACACCTGCCTCTTTGCAGAGAGAAACCACGCGCTTGGCGCATCCGTTCATAACGTCCAGGTTGACAAAGTATCCGCCGTTGGGCTTGCTCCACTTGGCGATTCCCAGATCACCCAATTCCCGTTCCAGTGCATCTTCCACAATGTGGAATTTGGGTTCCAGAATCTTACGATGGCCCTGCATGAGGGAATACACTCCGTTGATATCGTGGAGGAACAAGATGTGCCGCAGCTGATTGAGCTTATCGGGGCCAATGGTCTGGACCGTGAAGCGGCGCTTCAGGTCAGCAATATTGGCTTTGCTGGCAGCCAAGGCGGCCACGCCAGCCCCGGGGGAAGAAATTTTGGAAGTGGAAGCAAAGAACAAGACGTTATCTTCCGTTCCCTGTTTGAGGCACTCGGCATAGAGATCCAGCAGAGTATCCGGCGTATCGGTCAGATCGTGGACGCAGTATGCGTTATCCCACATGATCCGGAAATCCTTGGCTTTGGGCTTCAAAGCAGCAAACCGGCGGACGGTATCGTCGGAATAAGTAATCCCAGTGGGATTGGAGTACTTGGGAACGCACCAGCAGCCTTTAATGGTTTCATCATCTTTTACCAACCGCTCGATCAAGTCCATATCGGGGCCCGTTTTCAGCATGGGAACAGGAATCATCTCAAAGCCAAAATATTCGGTCACGGCGAAGTGACGGTCGTAACCAGGAGCAGGACAGAGAAACTTGACCTTTTCCTGACGGCCCCAGGGAGTGCATCCACTAAAGCCGTGCGTAAATCCTTGTGAAATGCAGTCAAACATCATCTGCAAACTGGAGTTATTGCCCAGAATAATTTGATCCGCGGGGATCTCCAACATCTTGCTGAAAATAGCCCGCATCTCGGGAAGGCCATTCCACACTCCATAGTTTCGGCAATCGTCTCCATTGGAGTTTGCAAACTCGCTGCGGGCATGAAGGGCCTCCAACACACCCAGAGCTAAATCCAACTGCTCAGCGCAGGGTTTGCCACGAGCCATATTCAGCGACAGGTTCAGGCTCTTAAAATCCTCATATTGCTTTTCAGCTTCCTGATGGATCTGACGCAACTCCTCTTTTGTTTTTGCCGCCAACTTCATCACAACATCTCCCTAACCATTTTTTGAATGATAGCGTCATGCCGCTTTTCATTTTCGACCTACAAACTTTTCATATTTTACTCTATTCAAAAGAAAAATGCAAAATGATTTTTCTACTCCTGCATTTTTTACGTTTTGTATGAGGTGTGGCGTTCTGGTGACAGTTTTCTGTGCAACCTTATCAAGTTCAGGTTTTATCGAAAGAATTCGCGAAAGAAAATTGTAGTTTTCTGCAGAGTGTGCTATAATATTTTCCTGTGATAACCATCGATTTCTTTCATATTTTGAATGACGGAGGATTTTTATGGGCGGCTTTTTTGGCGTAGCTTCAAAGGACGATTGTTTGTTTGACCTGTTTTTTGGAACAGACTACCACTCCCACCTGGGAACCCGTCGGGCCGGTATGGCTGTTTATGATCAGTCTAAAGGGTTTGATCGGGCGATCCACAACATCGAAAACTCTCCTTTCCGGACGAAGTTTGACAAGGATGTTTCTGCCATGCATGGTCATCTGGGGATCGGATGTATTTCCGACTATGAACCGCAACCCTTGATTGTACGGTCCCATCACGGTACATATGCCATTGTGACCGTGGGTAAGATCAACAATATTTCCGAAATCGTGGACCAGCTTTTCAAAAGCGGTCACTCTCATTTTCTGGAAATGAGCGGCGGCGATATCAACGCCACAGAATTGGTGGCTTCTGTCATCAATCAGAAAGCTAACCTGATTGAGGGAATCCAGTACGCTCAGGAAACCATTGACGGTTCCATGACGATTCTGATCATGACTCCCAAAGGCATTCTTGCCGCCCGGGATAAACTGGGCCGTACCCCTGTGGTTATCGGCAAAAAAGAAGGAGCTTTCTGCGTGTCCTTTGAAAGCTTCGCATATTTGAATCTGGGGTACACGGAAGAACGGGAACTGGGCCCCGGTGAAATTGTTTCGGTGACTCCGGAAGGAATTCAAACGTTGGTGAGCCCCGGAAAGGACATGAAGATTTGTACCTTCCTGTGGGTGTACTACGGATATCCCTCCTCTTCCTATGAGGGGGTCAGCGTGGAAGAGATGCGTTACCGGTGCGGCGCCATGTTGGCTCGCAGGGACGATGCTCATCCCGATACGGTGGCGGGCGTGCCCGATTCTGGTACGGCTCATGCTGTGGGGTATGCCAATGAATCCGGAATCCCCTTCTCCCGGCCTTTTATCAAGTATACTCCCACATGGCCCCGGTCCTTTATGCCCACCATGCAGAGTCAGCGTGATCTGATTGCCCGCATGAAGTTGATTCCTGTACATGAATTGATCCAGAACAAGAGCCTGCTCTTGATCGACGACTCCATTGTCCGGGGGACGCAGCTTCGGGAAACCACGGAATTTCTCTATCAGAGCGGCGCAAAAGAAGTGCATGTGCGTCCCGCTTGCCCTCCTCTCCTCTATGGCTGCAAGTATTTGAACTTCTCCCGTTCCACCTCTGTGATGGATCTGATTACCCGTCGGGTGATTAAAGAGATGGAAGGTACCGAGGAGCCTGCGGATCTGACGGCTTATGCCGATCCGGAGAGCAGCCAATACAATGCCATGATCGAGTATATCGGCAAGAAATTGAACTTTACCTCTTTGCGGTATCATCGCCTGGACGATATGATTCAGTCGGTTGGTATCGACAAGTGCAAGTTGTGCACCTATTGCTGGGATGGGCAGGAGTAACTGTTTCTCAAAACAATTCTAAAATAAATGCGGTGGGCTTGGGTCCACCGCATTTTTGCTTGTTAAAATTCAGCCACACCGGTGGTACGGGGGAAGGGCAGTACATCCCGGATATTGGAAATACCGGTCAAATACATCACCAAACGTTCAAATCCGATTCCAAAACCGGCGTGTTTTGTGCCGCCAAACTTGCGCAGGTCCAGATACCACCAATAGTCTTCCTCGTTGAGGCCCAGTTCCCTGATCCGCTGGAGCAACACGTCGTAGCGTTCTTCACGCTGGCTGGCGCCCACAAGTTCGCCAATACCAGGTACCAGCAGATCGGTGGCCGCTACAGTCTTGCCGTCGTCGTTGAGCCGCATGTAGAAAGCCTTGATCTCTTTGGGATAATCCGTCACAAATACAGGCTTGCCAAAATGCTTTTCCGTCAGGAACTTTTCGTGTTCCGTTTGAAGGTCCGCACCCCAGCTGACTTTGTATTCAAATTCGTCGTTATGCTTTTCCAGAATCTTAACAGCGTCGGTATAGGAAACCCGCACAAAATCAGAGTCCGCTACGTGGCGTAACCGCTCCAGCAGTCCTTTGTCCACAAAAGTGTTGCAGAACTCCAAGTCCTGCGGACAAGTTTCCAGAACGTATTTAACCACATATTTGATGACAGCTTCAATGACATCCATGTCATCGTTCAAATCGGCAAAAGCAATTTCCGGTTCAATCATCCAGAATTCAGCCGCATGACGCTGCGTATAAGAGCGCTCTGCCCGGAAAGTGGGCCCAAAGGTATACACTTTAGAAAACGCCAAAGCCATGCATTCCGCTTCCAGCTGGCCGGAAACCGTCAAAGAAGTGGGCTTTTGGAAGAAGTCTTCTTTGTAGTTTACCTGGCCATCTTCCGTTTGAGGCAGATGGTCCAGATCCAAAGTGGTCACCTGGAACATCTCCCCTGCCCCCTCGCAGTCGCTTCCGGTGATGATGGGAGTGTGAGCATAGACAAATCCATTTTCCTGGAAGAACTTGTGCACCCCATATGCAGCGGCAGAACGAACCCGAAACGCAGCGCTGTACAGGTTGGTACGGGGACGCAGGTGGGCGATGGTACGAAGATATTCCACCGTGTGGCGTTTCTTCTGCAAGGGATATTCCGGGGAAGAAGGTCCCTCTACCACGATCTCCTGGGCGTGAATCTCAAAGGGCTGTTTTGCTTCGGGGGTGGCCAACAGAGTGCCTGTAACCCGCAAGGCAGCTCCCACATTCTGAGAGGCAATCTCTTTGAAATTGTCAATTTTCCCATCCTCAAAGACGATTTGGACGCCCTTGAAAGACGTACCGTCATTCAGGTCGATAAATCCCAGAGTTTTGGAATCCCGAATGGACCTGGCCCAACCGCAGACGGTAACGGTTTTTCCCGCATAGGAGGAAAGGTCCTTGTAAAACGATGCTACTTCCTCTCTCTTCATTTCTGGCACAGCCGGTTCAGGCTGCTCCCTCCCTTTCGTTATCTATTTTTTACCATGATGTACCTATCATACCCCACGGCGAAGGTCCTGGCAAGAGGAACCTATGAAAAAACGCTGAATTCAAAGAATTCAGCGTTTTCTTGGCGGAGAGGATGCGACTCGAACGCACAATGCCTTGCGGCACACCACATTTCCAATGTGGCTCCTTACCATTAGAATACCTCTCCATCTGGCGCTTGATTATTATAACGGATCCTCAGAAAAAAATCAAGTCTTTTTTTCAAAAAATTTGAAATTATTTTTCAGAGACTTTTCGCATGCTGAGAAAAGGGACTTGGACGGAAAATAATCTAGATTTTTCCCCAATCTTTCCAAAACTTAATTTGAACATCCCTTTCCTTTTTGGTATAATAGGACAAGTATTAATATCATTTCCAAGGAGGGATCCCTCTTGAATAAGAAAAGCGCCGCCCGCGCAGCAGCCGTCATAGAGATTGGCTCCAACAACGTGCGGATGCGGGTTTCCCAATGGACTAAAGGCAACGTGGTTACATTGGACCGACTGGAATATCCGGTGAGCTTGGGCCACGATGTGTTTTCCAGCGGGGCGATCAGCTTCGATAGCTTGCGCGAGCTTTCTTCTGTGCTTTCCAAATTTTCTGCCGCCTTGCTTTCCTATAATATAGAAAAGCCTCGGGTAATTTCCTGCACCGCTTTGCGGGAAGCCCAGAACCGCGCTTTGGTGGTGGACCAGTTGAAAGTGCGCAATGGGATGGACGTTACGGTGCTGGAAGATGGCGTGGAAAAAGCCTACATTTATCAGGAAATCATGGAGAAGCTGGGAGACAGTAACTTCCTGGAACAGGGCAACACCATGATTGCCTATGTGGGATCTGGCAGTATTGGTGTGGCCGTTTATGACGGGGAAAAAGTGGTCTATTCCCAGAATATTTCCATGGGTGCATTGAAGCTTCACGATGTATTGCGGCGTCTGCGCCAGGAAGCTGAGGATTTTCACTACATTATTGAAGAGTACCTGGACACCATTTTTAATCGGGTTGCCATTGACCGTTTCCAGGTGAAGAATCTGATTCTTACCGGCTCTCAGTTGGAGTTGATTGCTCAGCTTTGTCAAGCAAAAAAAACAAAGGATACTTACGAGATCCGCACGGACAATTTGGCTTCTCTTTATCAATCTATCCGTTCCGCAACGGCCGAGAGCATTGCTAACCGGTTCAGCATCTCTGAAGAGCGTGCCGCCTTGCTGTACACCTCTCTTTCCATTTACAAGGGGCTTTTGCGTTTTTGTCCCACTACCAAACGGGTTATCTCCCCTCCTGTGGATATCTCCGAAGCAATTACACGGTATTTGCTGGTTCCCAAAGCTGAAAACGTGTTGGCCTCCTACCTGCGGGAAAGCGCGATTGCTTGCGCAGAAACGACGGCGAACAGTTTTAGCTGCAATTTGGACCATTCCCATCGGATTGCGGAAATCGCCTGCAAGATTTTTGACAAGATGAAAAAGATCCACGGCCTGGACAGTTCCAAACGGGTTTTGCTAGAGCTGGCCGCCATTCTTCACAGCTGCGGCAGTTTTGTCAATGTGCGCCAGCACAATCGCTGCACCTTTGAATTGATCAAGGGAATGGACATTTTCGGGCTTCGGCAAAGCGAGGTGCTGGAGATAGCCTTTGTAGCCGGGAGCATTTCCGATAACCTTTCTGCGGAAGAGAATCCCGACTTTGCATGGCTTCCTATGGAAGAGCGGATCATTGTTTCCAAAATGGCTGCGATTTTCCGCCTTGCCAATGCCCTGGATAAATCCCACCGAGGAAAGCTGCGGGACTTGAAGATCAGTTTGGAAGATGACCGGGTGGTATTCCGATCCAAGGCTTCCGACAACACTTTGCTGGAACGGTGGGCTTTTGAGGAATCTGCCCAGTTCTTCAAAGAGGTGTTTGGACTTTCTCCCGAGCTCTTTATCAAATTCGACATGATATGAGGTGAGCGTAATGGCTGATAAGAAAATGCCCTATTATAATCGGGAATTGAGTTGGATGGACTTCAATGCCCGTGTACTGGAAGAGGCTACCAAAAAAGAAAATCCCCTGATGGAACGCCTTCGTTTCCTGGCCATCACCGGTTCCAACTTGGACGAGTTCTTTATGGTCCGGGTGGCAGGCGTCAAGGCGCAGGTCAACTCCAAATATAAGCACAAGGGCAATGATTTCGATTTGACTCCCCAAGAGCTTTTGCCGCTGTTGGAGGACAAAACACACCGCTTTATGGAGCGGCAGTATTCCTGCCTGCACCGGTCTATTATTCCCGCCTTGAACAAGCAGGGAATCCGCTTCCTTTCGGTGGAAGAAATGAACCAGGAGCAGCGAAAATATCTTTCCCAATATTTTGAGAAAATTCTTTTCCCTGTACTCACCCCGTTGGCAGTGGACGGCAGTCGGCCGTTTCCCCTGCTGTCCAACAAGTCCCTGAACATTGCAGTTTGCCTGAAAAACAAGGAAGACCGCAAGGCAGATAAGTGTTTTGCCATCGTGCAGGTTCCTGCTATCCTCCCCCGCTTCCTGGAGCTTCCTTCCAGTGACGGAAGACAGTTTACTTTGCTGGAAGATGTGATCATCCACAAGCTGGACGAGCTTTTTGAACTGCATGATATTGTGGCTGCTTGTCCCTTCCGGGTTACTCGAGACTCCGATTTGGAGATTGACGAGGAAGCCGAGGACTTCATGAGTGAAGTGAAGAAATCCATCCGGCTGCGGAAACGGGGACGTCCTGTGCGGTTGGAATTGCTTCAGAAATGCGATGGGGACATCAAGGCATTCCTGGTGGAGATGCTCAAAATTAAAAAGACGGAAATCTACGAACTTCCTGGACCTTTGGATTTGACCTTCTTGTCCAAGTTTGCCGGTTTGGACGGCTTTGAGTCTCTTTGCTTCAAACCCATTCGCCCGGTGCCTCCTGCGGATTTCTGGGGCTATACCGATATTTTCCAGGCAATTCGGGAAAAGGATCGGATGGTTCACCATCCCTATGAGAGTTTCGACTGCGTGGTGCAATTTATTGAACAGGCTGCCGAAGACAGCAATGTTCTGGCCATCAAGCAGACCCTGTATCGTGTCAGCGGCAACTCTCCAATTATTGCGGCACTCATTAAGGCAGCGGAAAATGGAAAACAGGTTACTGTTCTGGTGGAACTGAAGGCTCGATTTGACGAGGAAAATAACATTAACTGGGCTAACAAACTGGAAAAGGCCGGATGCCATGTTATCTATGGCCTGCATGGGTTGAAAACCCACTGCAAGATCGCTTTGGTGGTTCGCCAGGAAGAGGATGGCATTCGCCGTTATCTCCATCTGGGAACCGGTAACTACAACGATTCTACCGCCAAGATCTATACGGATATCGGCATGTTTACCTGCAATAGCCAGTACGGTGCTGACGCCTCTTCCCTGTTCAATGTCATTACCGGATATTCCCGGCCCCCGGAGTACCGCCATTTTGTGGTGGCACCCCATGGGATGCGGTCGTTCTTCTGCCGGATGATTCGGGCGGAAACGGAAAATGCGAGGAAGGGCCTGCCCAGCGGCATTACTGCAAAAGTGAATTCCCTGGTTGATCCGGAAATCATCTCTTTGCTGTATGAAGCTTCCCAGGCAGGGGTTCCTGTTAAGTTGGTGGTTCGCGGTATTTGCTGCCTGATTCCAGGTCTGGAAGGTGTCAGCGAAAATATTACCGTCATCAGCATTGTAGGTCAGCTTTTGGAGCACAGCCGGATCTTTAAATTTGAAAACAACGGCAATCCTAAGATCTATATGGGCAGTGCAGACTGGATGCCTCGAAATCTGGACCGCCGGATTGAATTGGTATTCCCCGTGGAAGATGAGGAACTAAAGCAGCGTGGGTTTGAAATCCTGGATACGTTGCTCAGCGACAACACCAATGCCCGGATGATGCTTCCCGATACCAGCTATCAGCACGTCAGTCATCGGGGACGTTCCGCTCTCAGCAGTCAGCTCACCTTCTACCGGGTGGCTCAGGAGCGCTTGAAAGCCAAACAAGAAGTGGAAAAGGACAGCCCGTTGATTCCCATTCACTCTGCGGAGGAAGCGGGTAATAATTGACAATCTCTTTCTAAACTTAGAATCATTTGCAGAATTCTGCAATCCGGGAGACCTGTGGGATTTTCGGGCCCACAGGTCTACCAAATTTTATTTCAGAGAGGATGATCGATGTGAAACGAGTGGGTATTTTGACCAGCGGTGGCGATTGTCAGGGACTGAATGCCGCCATCCGTGGCGTAGCCAAAGGACTGTACCAGGAATTTGGCAAGGATGTGGAGATCTACGGAATTAAAGACGGCTACAAGGGTCTCATTTTTGGGGAATACAAAAAGATGTCCGAGTCGGAGTTTTCCGGAATCCTCACTTTAGGAGGAACGCTCTTGGGTACCTCTCGTCAGCCCTTTAAAACCATGCGGGTGATTGACGAGAACAGTGTGGATAAGGTAAAATCCATGAAGGAGAACTACAAAAAAATGAAGCTGGACTGCCTAGTGATTCTGGGCGGCAACGGTACGCAGAAAACAGCCAATCTTCTCAGCGAGGAAGGCCTCAACGTCATCCATCTTCCCAAAACCATCGACAACGATATCTGGGGCACGGATATTACGTTTGGGTTCCACAGCGCCGTGGAAATTGCCACCAACGTCATCGATTGTATCCACACCACTGCCACCTCTCATGGCCGAATTTTTATTGTGGAGGTCATGGGACATAAAGTGGGCTGGCTCACCCTTTCTGCAGGCATTGCAGGCGGCGCGGATGTGATCCTTCTGCCGGAAATCCCTTATGACATCAATAAAATTGCCAAAACTCTGAACAACCGCATTGAAAGTGGCAAAAAGTTCTCTATTTTGGCTGTGGCAGAGGGAGCCATCTCCAAGGAAGAGGCGGCCCTCTCCAAGAAAGAATTCAAGAAGGCTCGGGCAGATTTCAAGCATCCCTCTATTGTTTACCGCATTGCGGAAGAATTGCAGGATAAGATCGACAATGAAATCCGTGTCTGCGTCCCTGGCCATTTCCAGCGGGGCGGCAGTCCTTGCGCTTACGACCGTGTTTTGTGCACCAGACTGGGAGCAACAGCGGCCCGGTTTGTCAAAGAGAAAACCTTTGGCGTTATGGTGGGCATGGTCAACGGGCGCACGGTGCCAGTGCCTCTGAAGGACGTGGCTGGAAAGCTTAAGAGCGTTCCTGTGGATTGCGATGAAATCAAAGCCGCCCGGCAAATCGGCATCAGTTTCGGAGACTAACTCTCCAAGGAGGAATTGTAATGAAATATTCAGTCAGTCTTTACAGCTTTAACAGCGCAATTAAAAAGGCAGAGCTTACGCCTTTGGATTGTGTTGCAAAGGCAAAGGAATTGGGTTTTGACGCCATTGAAGCAGTGGACTTCGTCAACTTTGATTGTCCCGAGGAAGAAAGAGAGCAGCGAGCCAGGGAATTAAAGGCCGCCGCAGATCAGGCCAATTTGGAGATCTCTTCCCTGGCGATCGGTGCTGACTTTCTCAATGGCAGCGGCGGAAACATGGAGCAGGAGATCCAGAGGGTAAAGGGTTTTGTGGATGTGGCTGCCATTTTGGGCGCTCCTCGGATGCGTCACGATATCACCCAAGGCTATGGGAGAGATTCCGGTCGGTATCAGAGTTATGAAAGCTTAATTCCCACTTTGGCCGATGCAGTCCGCCAGGTGACAGAATATGCCCAGACCAAAGGGGTCGTAACCATGACGGAAAACCATGGGTTCTTTTCCCAGGATTCCCAGCGGGTGGAGAAGCTGTATACCGCGGTAAACCATCCCAATTTCGGTCTGTTGTGCGATATCGGAAACTTTATGTGCGCTGATGAAGATCCTGCCCAGGCGGTGGCTCGTGTGGCTCCCTACGCCCGGTATGTTCACGCCAAGGATTTTATCTGGAAAAGCTTTTACAGCGAAGATCCCGGCGAAGGATCCTTCCAGACTCGGGGCGGTAATTATTTGAGAGGTACCATTATTGGCCATGGCAATGTACCGGTTAAGCAGTGCCTTCATTTGTTGAAGGCGGCCGGATTCGACGGCACAATCGCCATCGAGTTTGAAGGTATGGAACCTGCTGTGGACGGAATACGTATTGGCTTGGCAAATTTAAAAAAGTATTGGAGTGAAGTCTGATGTCTGTCAAAGATGTATTTTTGGATCTTGTATCCTACAGTTCCGGTTCCGATGAAACTACCGGCACCACCCCCAGCACACCCGGACAGAAAGTACTGGGCGCTCATATTGTGGAATACATGAAGAAGATCGGGATTGAAGATGCCTTTATGGACGAAAAAGGCTATGTTTATGGGACGGTCCCTGCTACGGAACCCAGAAAGAACACGGTGGGATTTGTGGCTCATATGGACACCTACGGCGGTGTCTGTGGGGACAACATCAAGCCTCAGGTCATTGAACAGTATAACGGCGAAACCATTCCTCTGGGCAATAGCGGGCTTTCTCTTTCTCCGGAAGCGTTTCCTGCTTTGAAAAGCCAGGTGGGAAAAACCTTGATCACCACCGATGGCACCACCCTTTTGGGCGGCGATGACAAGGCCGGTGTAGCGGAAATCCTCTGTGCGGCAGAAGAGATCATCAAGGAAGGAAAGCCTCATGGAACCATGAAACTTGGCTTTACTCCTGATGAGGAAATTGGATCTGGCGCCGACTATTTTGACGTGGAGGGTTTTGGCTGTGATTATGCCTATACCGTAGATGGCGGAACGCTTGGAGAGCTGGAGTATGAGAACTTTAACGCCGCTGCAGCTACGGTAGAAGTTGAGGGCTTTCCCATTCATACAGGTGGAGCCAAAGACAAGATGATCAACTCTATGAGCATTGCCATGGAGTATTGCTCTTTGCTGCCTCAGAACCAAGTTCCTGAGCATACGGAGCTTTACGAAGGATTTATTCACTTGGATTCCATCAAGGGAAATGTGGAACATACCGTGATGCAGTTCCTGATTCGGGATCACGACAGTGAACTCTTCCAGAAGAAAAAGGAATTGATGGGACAGGCTGCTTCTTACATCAACGTGAAGTATCCCAGTCAGCCTCTCACCTTGACGGTGAAGGATACGTATTACAACATGAAGGAAAAGATCCTTCCCCGGATGGATATCATTGAGAGTATGGAACGGGCCATGCGTGAAAACGGTGTGGAGCCCTTCTCCCTGCCGATCCGTGGCGGCACCGATGGCGCGCGGCTTTCTTTCATGGGTCTCCCCTGCCCCAATATCTGCACCGGCGGCGCCAACGCCCATGGGAAGATGGAGTATGTAGTCGTAGAAGATATGGAAAAAATCAAGGATATCATCAAGACTGCCATTTACAACGTGGAGTAATCAATTGAGAAAGGGCTTGTGATATGCTGAAATTTGGAACCATCGGCTCCGGTTGGATTGCCGACGAATATATCCATGGTGCGAAAGACAGCGGTCTGTGGGAATTGACTGCTGTTTACTCCCGCACTCGGGAGCGGGGCGAGGAATACGCCAAGCGTCATGGAGCAAGCTATGTGTTTACGGATGTGGAGGAAATGGCTGCGTCAGATGTGATCGATGCCGTTTACATCGCCAGTCCCAATGCTCTCCATTATCAGCAAAGTAAAATTCTCTTGGAACATGGCAAGCATGTGATCTGTGAGAAGCCTCTCTGTGCCCAAAAGGAGAAAGTGGAGGAACTCCAGCAGATCGCCCGAGATCACGGTGTTGTATTTCTGGAAGCCATTATGTTTCTGCATTTGCCCCAGAGAAAGATTCTGGAAAATGCACTGGCTAGGATTGGCACCATCACAATGGCAAAAATTGATTTTTGCCAGCGTTCTTCCAAGTTGGACGCCTACCTTCGCGGAGAGCTGCCCAACATCTTCAATCCTACCTTGGAAACTGGCGCGTTGATGGATCTGGGCATTTACTGTGTCTATCCGGCCTTGGTTCTTTTTGGACAACCTGAAAGCTTTTCTACCGATGCCTTTATGATGAAAAGCGGCGCGGATGGCGCAGGAGTGATCACCCTTCGGTACCCGGACAAGTTGGTCACGTTGACTTATTCCAAGTTGGGTCAAGCTGGCGCCAACAGCGATTTTCAGGGAACGGAAGGAACGGTTTCTGTGGAATCCCTTTCCCGGATTGCGGGAATCTCTTTGTGGAACAAGGATGGCTCTACAGAGAAGATTTACGGGGACGATGACAAATACCTGCTCATGGGATGGGAAGCTAAGGATTTCTACCGGTATATCACGGAGCCCGAAGCATCGGCCCAGGAGTATCAATATTGCAGCCAGATGAGTTTGCAGGTGGCAGAGTTTTTAGAGAAAGCCCGAAAGCAAGCCGGGATTCATTTTCCCAGCGACGAACTGTAAAAAAGCAGAAAAGGTCTCCCTACTGGAAACGGGAGACCTTTTTCTTTTGAGATTCCATCAAAAAAGAGTGGAGGGTAATGGAACTGCCCCCACTCTTTTTTAATCTACTGTAATATATGGTTCCAATTTGGCGTATGTTTTCTCTCCAATTCCGGATACATCCATGATCTCCTGAATATCATAAAAGCCATTGTTAGCTTCCCGATAGTCAATAATCCGCTGGGCGATCACTGGTCCCACGCCGGGGAGTGAATCCAACTCCTCTAAAGAAGCCGTATTGATGTTGATGCTTTTTTCCACCAACACCTCCTGAGGTCCTTCCGATTCCGGTAAATCTTCTTCCGACAGCTCGGCATCGGAGCTCTCCTCAGGGGGTGGAGAACTTTCTGTAGGTTCTTGAGGCACAATCTGTTGGGACACTTGGGAAACCACAGCTGGGGTGGAAGAACTGGAGGCGGGAATGACTTGGTAAATTTTCACAGGGTCCACAAAGTACATGGCCATAAGTACCAAAGCGGTCAAGATACTGGCCGCCAGCAACAGGAGTATGCGGATCCTGGATTCCCGATCCATACAATCACACTTCCTTTAGTTTGTTGATGAAACCGGTAAAATAGGCCGGAAGAGGTGCCTCAAATTCCATATATTCTCCGGAGCGGGGATGAATAAAGCCGATTTTTCCCGCGTGAAGGCATTGTCCTCCTAGAGAGGTGATCACTTTCTTGGGTCCATAGACAGGATCCCCCGCTACAGGATGGCCCATGTATGCCATGTGAACACGAATCTGGTGAGTTCGCCCGGTTTCCAATTGAAGCCGAAGTTGGGTAAAACCCTCAAAGCGCTTGACAATCCAGAAGTGGGTGACAGCGTTGCGGGCTGTGGAAGAATAAGGAAGTACGGCCATTTTCTTTCGATCGGTGGGGTGACGTCCAATGGGCGCGTCCACTTTTCCCGTTTCGTCTTTGATGGATCCGTAGACCACCGCACTATATTCCCGGGTAAAAGAATGTTCCTGGATTTGCTGTGCCAAACGTGTGTGGGCAAAATCATTTTTTGCCACCATCAAAAGGCCACTGGTATCTTTGTCAATTCTATGGACAATTCCGGGACGGGCCACCCCATTGATCCCAGACAGGGAATCTCCGCAGTGATACAGTAGCGCGTTGACCAACGTGCCGCTTTCATGGCCAGGAGCAGGATGAACCACCAATCCTTTTGGCTTGTTGACTACCAAAAGATCGTCGTCCTCGTACACCACCTCTAAAGGGATATTTTCCGGCAGTACCTCCAAAGGGCGGACTTCCGGTAACTCTACTTGAATTTGATCCCCAATTTTCAGTTTAGTGCTTTTTGTCAGGACCTTTCCCCTGCAGGTAACCCTGCCCTCTTCCATCAGGTTTTGTATGGCAGAACGGGTCATATCCTCTAAAGCAGCCGCTAAAAGTTTATCCGCTCGAAGGCCTTCTTCCTCTACGGAAATCTGAATCGTTTGGCTCATTGGTCTTCTGTCTCCTGAGGCAACGATTTCTTCTCTTGATGGTCCCGGCTGAAAAACAACACATGAAGCACAAACAAAACCGCTCCCACCGTGATACAGCAATCGGCAAAGTTAAAAATATAGTCAAAAAACAGCACATGGATGTAGTCCACAACAAACCCATGGAGGATTCGGTCTATTAAATTGCCCAATCCGCCTGCGATTAACAGGGCTGAGGTGGCGTAGCTGAGGAACGTATGATGTTTATACCGGAAAAGCAGGACAATGATGACTGCCGACACCGCCAACGTTACCGCTACCACAAACCACATGAAATTTTTAAAAAGGCCAAAGGCTGCCCCTGTGTTTTCCACGTAGGCAAATTCCAAAAGTCCCGGAATAACAGTAACAGCGCCAATGGGTTTTAAATCCTGCAATACGAAGTATTTTAGGATTTGATCGATTGCCAAAAGAACCACTGCAGCCACTAAGACGAAAATGGCAGTGGCAACACTCCGATTTTTCTTATCCGATTTCAAAACGTTCTCCTTTTTCATGGAATGGGAAAGGCGCAATCTTCCCATTGCGCCTTCCTTTATTTATCTTTTACGTCTCTTATTGGTGCCCACATCAACATCGTCGCCGAATTCCAAGTTGCTGAAATGGGATTCCTTTTCTCTCTGGAGAGATTCCGGAATGCTGGTGTAGGCTTTCAGGTCAATGCCAACTTGGGACAGATCGTCATCTTCAAAATTGAGACCACTCAACTGTTCCTTGCTGTAATCCACTTTTTGCCGCAGGCCCGTATCCCCCTGGGAAACGGGCTCAGGATTCTTTTTAGGAGCCTGCTGGCGGGCAGGCTGTTTCCTGGTTTCCTGACGAGGGGCGGCAGCGGGAGTCGCCGTGGGAGCTGCAGGCTGAGCAACGGCCTGCACTTGTTTGGGCTGGGCAGGAGCAGGTTTCACCTCCGGAGTAGGTTCCGGCTGGGGAGCTACCTCCTGGACAGGCTCGGGATCCGGTTCTGGCTGAGGCTCCGGCTTTTTTTCAACAACAGGGGCAGGGGCGGATACAGGTTCAGACCGCACGGTTTCCTCTTCGTGAACAGGTGCACTGTCCTTCACACGAAAACTGGGAATGTGATTGATGCTTTCCAAGTGCTTTTTGTACATTTCCAAAAG
This sequence comes from uncultured Oscillospiraceae bacterium, assembly GCA_900543305.1. Lineage (GTDB taxonomy): Bacteria > Bacillota > Clostridia > Oscillospirales > Acutalibacteraceae > Acutalibacter. Next base: position 9,516 of record UQQZ01000020.1, on the reverse strand, counting down.
GGAAACCCGGAAGGCGGAAACCTGCCGTTTCATCTCTTCCAACTCATTTCTCTTCCGATCCACTTGTTCCGCATAGTCCCGAGCTGCGCGGGCTGCATCCGTCCGAGCATTGTCCAGGATTTTTTTGGCGCTGACCTCAGCATCTTCCAGCATAATGGAAGCTTTGTCCTTGGCCTCCTGAATCGAATCTTTGGCAATCCGCTGAGCGCTGAGAATGGCTTCTTTGATGCCGTCTTCCTCTTCCCGATAGGATTCGATTTTCTGGGCGAGAATGGCCAGTTTTTTCTGGAGTTCCGCGTTTTTCGCTTTCAACTCCGTCACCTGGCTGTTCAATGCCTCCACCTGGCTGCTGAGCTGGGCGTTCTGCTGAACAGCATCATTTCGCTCTGCCTCCAACTGGCCGTAAGACTCCACCACTTCATCGATGAAATTGTCTACGTCTTCCGGCTTATAGCCAGAGAACCCGGCCTTGCCAAAACTTACTTCATTGATATCTTTTACGGTCAACATGTGGAAGGTCCCCCCTATTGATATTTCCTGCATTTCACCACAAGACGCCCTTTATTGGTCAAAGGGCCCAATTGATCGACCACGAACCGGCCTTGTCTCCGTATGGAGATTTGGTCTCCTTCCTTGACCTGGGAAGATCCCGAAAGGGTTTCCCGGTGATTGACGGAAACCATCCCCCCTGAGACAAGGTGGGCGGCTTTATCCCGGCTGGTGCGGCAAAGGAATGCTGTCAGGCAATCCAATCTCTGCGAAGCCACCACGCCGGACATTTCTATGAATTTCCGGGAAAGGGGCAAAGGACCATCCCATCCAAGGAAGGTTTTTACCCCCACCCGGCCTATTTTTGTGATATTCTGAGCAAAATACTGGCCCATCTCCTCTCGAAGGAACGCCACTGTAAGACCTTCCCCTACGAGGATATCTCCAATCACATCCCGTTCCACACCCAAGGAGAGAAACGCGCCCAGAAAGTCGCGGTGGGTCAAGGAATCTGCCCCACGATATTGTAACGCCAGAGGTACCAGCGGGAACCAACTGAGATCCGGCTCCATATAATCCGGAAAAAATCCCAGCATGGTGCGTTCCGCTTCTTCAAACCCACCCCAAAACAAGTAACTTTCCCTGCGATGGGATAGATACTCCAGGCAAAAGGACCGTTGACCTTCGTCCAAAAAACCTAGAAAACAGGGACGTTTTTGAGAGAGTCTGAGATTGTCCTCCAGCCGTGCTGCCAAAAGATCTTGTTCTCCAGCCACGGCGATTAAAAGAAGATGCCGCTGTTTTCCAGCTCATCCATTACGTCATTGCCGGTCAGATCTACATTGTAGGGAACCACAATGACGGTTTTATTAGTGATAGGCCTGAATTTGCCATTGTTGGCATAGGCCACGCCGCTGATAAAGTAGAGAATATGTTCTGCCTCTTTCTCGTCGGTTTTCTCCAGATTCAGCACCACCATGTGGCGTTGAAGCAGTTCGTCCGCAATCATCCAGGCATCATCTTTGAAACTGGTAGGGCGAAACATTACAACCTGGAACTGAGCCTTGGCGTTGATATTCAACACCCGGCCATTTCCGCTGGAGGATTCCCTGCGAGGTACATAATCGGAAAAGGAGACAGAGTGACGAGGTTCGTCGTAACGGCTGCTGGAACCGGTGTCCTCCTCTTCTTCCCCCTCCGTCTCATCGTCGTAATAATCTTCATATTCGTCATCGGGCGGATTTATCATCCGATGGATTCTATCAACCAATCCTGCCATGAAGCAACCTCCTGAAACGATCTATGTTCTCAGTGCTGGGGATATTCGCGTTTTCCAAAGAGCGAAGATCCCACACGAACCATGGTTGCACCACAGGCAATGGCCTCCTGAAAATCAGAAGACATCCCCATGGACAAACAGTTCATAGATACATTATCCAATCTTTTTGCCGCTATGTCAACATAATATTGCCTTACATCGGAAAAATACCCACAAAGGGTGGCTTTATCCTCGCAAATGGGAGGAATCGCCATCAGTCCATTCACCTGAATTCCCGGTAAGGTGCGGATTTCATCCACACATTCCAGAAGTTCCTCCGGAAGAACGCCTCCCTTGCTCTCTTCCCGGCCGATGTTGACTTCCACCAACACTTTCATGGTGGTGTTGTCCCTGACGCAGAGCCGGGAAATTTCCTTGGCCAGTTTGACGCTTCCAACCGATTGAATGCAACTGACCTTTCCCATCAGATATTTAACCTTATTGGTTTGGAGTTGTCCGATAAATTGAATGTCACAGTGTTCCTTATGGAGGCCGTCATATTTATCCAGTAGTTCCTGGACACGGTTTTCTCCCATGCAGGACAAACCGCTGTCGATGGCATGATTGATCACTTCCAAAGGAACCGTTTTTGTGGCCGCTAACAAGGTGATCTCCTCCGGGCGCCGGCCGGATTTTTCCGCCGCCTGGGCGATCTCTTCCAGGATACGGGGATAGTTTTCATCGAAATTGCGAATGCGATCAGCGCACGATCTTTCCATCATAAAGATCCGTCCCTTCTACTACCACCTGATCATACAACTGAATGGTGGATTTTGTTACAAGCATTTCCTTTTCTTCATCGGAAAGCTCGGTTTTACAAATGGCATAACCGTTTACAGTGTGGTCCGTGAAAACCTGCACAAATTCCAACTGGCCACCGTACAGCACATAGACACCCCGGACATTTTTTTGTACCTTGGTCACGGTATTCCCGTTTTCATCGGTGGTGTTATATTCCACATCTACAAATCGCAGGGCCCGCTCGTTGACCAGAACACCTGAATAGGTGCCCACCGTTACCTGCACCATTTCATCCCGGGTAGAAGCGATGTCCGAATCCATATAGGAGCATTCGAAAATAACTGCTGTATTGCCAGACTCCTCGTCGTAGTTGGTGGACAGGATCGTTGCGGGAATTTGTTCGGAAGTGGCAAAGGGAATATTGATCGATACTTGGCTCACATCTTCAAGGCGTACCATGTCGTCTTCATCCAAGATGCAGGCAATGTACCAATTGAAATCCTGACACACTTTTCCGATGGAATTGTTTTCCTTGGAACCAGCGGAGGTTTCAAATAGTTTTTCGATTTGGGAGACCGTCAAGGAACCCACTTTTTCCGGGTCAACCGCCGATTCCAGCCCATCGACTGAACTGATAAAATATCCTGCTTCGGGAGCTTGGATGGAATCGATGGCGCTTCCTGCCTGGCTCTTTAAAGTGTCCCGTTGGCTTTCCAGTTCGCTGACATGCTGGGAATAATCTTCTGCGCTTTCTTCTCCGGTGATCAATTGCCGGCGGGCCAAGGCATTTTGCAGTTCTTCCTTGGAGGAACTCAGGTCGGAAAAGTTGTTCTGATTGATTTCCTGTACGATCTTACCCAAAGCAGAATAGATTTGATCCCCAAGCATAGAGGGATTGGCCACAAAATAATCTGCCGGTTGAGCCAGAGCCTGCAGGTTCTGAATTTCCCGGTCCAACCGCTCAATCTCGCTTTGGTCCGCTGCATCGCTTTCCGAAGCAAAGACGTCTGCAATCACACCGTTTTTTGCCACCCGGCTTCCATCGGCGACCCGATAACTCAGCACGCCGCTGTAGCTTTCATCAATCACCGTTTCATTGCGGATGACAAATCCTCGGGTTTGGAGCACATCGGAAACCTGTCCATACATGGCGGTCTCTGTTTTGAGGGATTTGTGGGTGGCCATATATCCTTGGTATCCCACATATACAAGCAACAGCACAGCCAAGGCCAAAGCTGCCATTTTTCGGATTTTTTTACTGTTCAACGGCATTTCCCCCTTCCAGGATGCTCCATTTCTTCAGCAAACGCAAACTCTCCTCCAGCAGCTCATTTTCTCTGCACAGTTCATCCACATAGAGAAATTCAACGCGCTCTTCTCTGGAAAACCAAGTGATCTGCCGTTTCGCATATCGCCTGCTTTCCCGTTTTATATCCTCCACCGCCTGGGAGAGGGAAACTTCCCCCCGAAAATAGGGGAACAACTCCTTATAGCCAATGGCTTGTGCAGCGGTTGGAATTCGCTCTGCATCCTGGCAGCGGTGAAAGAATGCTTCTGCTTCCTTCAAAAGCCCCTGATCCATCATTCGATCCACCCGTTGATCGATCCGTTCATAGAGTTTTTCCCTGTTTCGAAACGTCAAACAAAGCATAACGTACCGGTAAGGGGATTCTGCCAGCTTAGAGCGCGCCGCTTGAGCGGAAAAGGGTTCTCCGCACAATTGGATATATTCCAACGCCCGAACGACACGTTTCACATTGTTGGGATGAATTTCCGATGCAGCCTGAGGATCCAGCTTTTGCAGGCGTTCATGGAGAACCTCCGGACCCAGGATTCCAGCTTCCCGAAACAGCTGCTGCCGCAGAGCATCGTCTCTTCCCCCCTCTTCAAAGGAAAAACCTCGGAGTAAGGATCTGGCATATAAACCGGTTCCGCCCACTAAAATTGGCAAATGGCCCCGATGGTGAATTTCCTCCATCACTTTTCCGGCTCTTTCCACATAGTCGGATACGCTAAAAGAGGCCTCTACAGGCAGAAAGCCAATGAGATGGTGGGGCGCTGCTGCAAGCTCTTGGGCATCCGGTTGGGCTGTCCCAATGGGAAGGCCTTGATAGATCTGCATGGAATCACAGGAAACAATTTCCCCATCCAGTTTCTGACAAAGCTGAATTCCCAACGCCGTCTTTCCAGTGGCAGTAGGTCCTACGATTGCCGCAACAGGAATTTTCTTTTCATCCATAGGCATTTTCCTCATGTCCGGCCAAATTGCCGTTCAATATCTCGTTTGCGCAGCACAATGTAAACAGGCCGCCCGTGGGGGCAATAACGAACCTGGGGATTTTGCTCAAGTTCCTCGGCCAAGGATACCATTTCTTCCCGGGTAATGGTATCCCCGGCTTTCATGGCTGCCCGACATGCTACATTGTGGTACACCCAATCCAGATGTTCCGTGGTCATCCTATTTTTCAAAGTAGCCAGGTATCCGGCAATTTCCATCACGGCTCCTGCAGCATCCCCGCCATCCAGCAGAAGGGGAGCCGAACGTACCAACACCGTGCCTGCACCAAAGTCTTCCACTTCAAATCCGGCTTTTGAAAGCTCCTCTAAATGAGCAAGGACCGCTGAATATTCTTCCTTATCCAACGTTACTGGGACAGGCTCCAGCAAAGTTTGGGCCTCTCCCCCGGCGTTTTCCCGTTTCAGGCGTTCGTACAACAGCCGTTCGTGGGCTGCATGTTTGTCAATGAACATCAATTCCTCAGGGCTATATTCCACCATGAGATAGGTTCCAAAGGCTTCTCCGATAACCCGGGAATGAAATTCTCGGGGCGCTGGAGAGGGCAGGGATTCCTGAGAAGGAGGACTTTCTGGAACGACTGCTTCTCCAAGAATGGTTTGTTCCTGATTGGCAGGTTCGGGAGGAGGAATCTCCGGCATTGGAGGACGTTCCACCTGAAAAGATTCCGGTTCGGCTTTTCTTTCCGGTTTCACTTCTCGATCCAGGATGGAATCCACAAATTTGGAAAAATGGGAAACAGGCTTATCTTTGCGAGCGCTATCCTGGAGAACTCCGGGTTGAGCTGGCTTGCGGCTCTCTTTGGGCTGCGGGATAGGACGCGACTGCTGAACCCTAGGAGGGACGTTGAGTTTGAGCTGTTCCTGTTTTTCCGGAATCGGCGCATAGGGCAAAACCGAAGGTCGCTTAAGTTCCATGACCTTGGGACGGTCTCCTGCCTGTAATGCAGATTTTACCCCGTGGTACACAGCGTCAAAAATAGGTCGCTCGTTGACAAAACGGACTTCCAATTTGGCCGGATGAACGTTGACATCCACTGCGCCGAAGGAAAGGTGCAAATGCAGCACGCAGGCGGGAAATTTCCCCACCATAATGGATCCTTTATACGCTTCTTCCAACGCTGCCATGGCAGTACGGCTGCGGATAAATCGTCCGTTGATAAAGAAATTCTGCATGCTGCGGTTAGGCCGGCTGGAGGTAGGGGCACTGATAAATCCCTTTACCTGAACGTGATCCAATTGATAGTCCACAGGGATCAGGGTGGAGGAAAACTCCTTGCCATATACGGCGTAAATGGTGGAGGACAATTTTCCATCCCCCGGTGTGTGAAGCTGCTCCTTCCCGTCTCGAATCAGCCGAAAAGAGATTTCTGGATGGGACAAGGCCAATTTGTCCAAGATCCCCGCTACGGAGTTACCTTCGGTAGAATCCTTCTTCAAAAACTTCATACGGGCGGGGGTGTTAAAAAACAAATCGCGGACCAAAATCGTGGTGCCTTCTGGGCATCCCGCTTCTTCCAACGTATAGTCATCGCCTCCCCCTCCCACATATCGCACTCCGGTTACAGAGCCTGGGGTACGGGTAAGGAGCTCTACATGGGCTACCGCAGAAATGGACGCCAAGGCTTCGCCCCGGAATCCCAAAGTTGCGATGGAGTTTAAATCGTCCTGCTGGGAGACTTTACTGGTGGCATGGCGCAAAAAAGCGGTGGGAACATCCTCAGGAGAGATCCCGCATCCGTTGTCGGTGACCCGCATGAAGGTGATGCCCCCTCTGCGAATTTCCACGGTGATCACCGTGGACCCGGCGTCCACTGCGTTTTCTACCAGTTCTTTGATCACGGAAGAAGGCCGATCCACCACTTCACCTGCTGCAATCAACTCTGCCACTTGTTTTTCCAACACTTGAATTTTTGGCATTTTTCCGCCTCCTTCCATTGACGCTGCCTTGGGACCCTTTTGCCAATCTCGTTATTTCAGCATGCTGCAGAGCTCAAACAGCGTGTTCATGCACTGAATGGGGGTCAACGAATTGACATCCAGATTTCTGAGTTTTTGCAGCACTTCTCCGTCCACCGAATCCATAGTCAATTGAACCGGCTCCTCCGAAAAACGGTGATGGGAAGGCCGCTGATTGTCGCCTCCCGACTGTTCCAATTCTGTCAGTACTTGTTTTGCCCGTTTGATCACTTTTTCGGGCACACCTGCCAGCTTGGCAACTTCGATGCCAAAACTGTCATCTGCGCCTCCCCGGACAATGCGACGCAGGAAAGTGATATCGTCTCCCCGCTTTTTCACAGCAATATTGAAGTTCTTTACGCCGGGGAGAATATCTTCCAGAGCTGTCAATTCGTGATAGTGGGTGGCAAACATGGTTTTAGCTCCCACCAGTTTTTTGTCGTGAACATATTCCAATACAGCCCGGGCAATGCTCATGCCGTCAAAGGTGGAAGTCCCTCTGCCGATTTCGTCAAAAATAATCAGGCTGTTCTGAGTGGCATTTTTTAAGATATCGGCCACTTCCGCCATCTCAATCATAAAGGTGGACTGACCTGCAGAAAGATCGTCCGAGGCACCCACCCGGGTGAAAATACTGTCCACAATTCCCACTTCCGCTACGGAGGCAGGGACAAAGCATCCAATCTGCGCCATGATGGTGATAATGGCGGCCTGACGCATGAAAGTGGATTTACCTGCCATATTGGGACCTGTTATAATGGCCACCCGGTTGTCGTTCATGTCCATATCCACGTCGTTGGGGACAAAGGGCGTGTCGTGGAGCAGAGCTTCCACCACCGGATGACGGCTATCTTTTAAATAAAGTTTCCCACTTACATTGATCACCGGACGGGTATAGTCGTTTTTCACCGACACCACCGCAAAAGAGGCCAGTACATCCAGGGCGCCCACTGCTTTAGCGGTGGTTTGAACCCGGTTTAACTGAGCGGCCACATGCTGGCGCAATTCCTCGAAGATCCGGCTTTCCATGGAAATGGATTTGTCGTGGGCCCCCAGAATTCTGTTTTCCAGGTCTTTCAGTTCCTGAGTGATGTAGCGCTCCCCACCTGTCAGGGTTTGCTTGCGGATATAGTCCTCGGGCACCTGATCCTTGTAGCTGTTGGAAACTTCTATGTAATAGCCGAATACCCGGTTATATCCGGTTTTCAGCTTCGGAATTCCCGTTCGTTCCCGTTCCCGGGCTTCCACGGCTGCAATCAGTTCCTTGCCGCCGTTCATATCCCGTTTGACTGCATCCAAGTCAGGATCGTAGCCTTCCCGGATCATGCCTCCCTCCCGGATGGTAAAGGGAGGGTCGTCCACGATAGCCACATCAATCAGGTGAGCCACATCCTCTAAGCCATCAATTTCCCGATAAATCTGCTTCAGCAAAGTGGATTGACATTGGGACAAGAGCTGCTTCAGTTCCGGCAGACGTTGTACGGCAGTGGACAGGGAACGCAATTCCCGAGCGTTGGCAGAACCGTACACAATCCTGGTCATGATTCGTTCCAGGTCGAAAATTCCGGTCAGCTGTTCTGTGACTCCATCCAAAAGTTGCGGGTTATTCACCAGCTCTTCCACAGCGTTCTGACGGCGGGTAATGCGGGCGGGACTGAGAAGAGGCTGCTCCAGCCAGGATTTGATCAAACGTTTTCCCATCGCGGTTTTGGTCCGGTCCAGCACCCACAGCAGGGAACCTTTCCGCTCTTTATTGCGCAGGGTTTCGGTCAATTCCAGATTTCTTCTGGCGTTGATGTCCAACCCCATAACGCCGCTATCCTCGTCCAGGTCCACCTCGTTCATCCGTTCCAGGCCGGTAATCTGTGTCCGTCCCAAATAATCCAAAAGGGCACCCAAAGCCAGTATGGTCAGAGGTTTACTTTGTAATTCCTGAAATCGTTCCTGACCAAATTGCCGGAGAATGGCCTGATCCGCACTGTCTCGGTCCTGATACAGTTCCTCTTCCAAACACTCTACGGAAGCATGTAACTTGTCCCGGATAAAATCGGAAAGGCCGGTCAAATCCAGCGCCTCCGGATTAAGTAGAATTTCACTGGGATTGTAACGGGCAAGACGGTTTTCCAGCATATGGCAGAGATCTTCCCCGCGGGTTCCGTCAATTTGTCCTGCAGAAAGTTCACCGGTAGAAACATCCCCAAAGCAGATGCCGACTCCCTGTTCCCGATCGAAATACAGCGAGCAAAGGAAATTGTTGCGAGATTCGTCCAACATGCTGTTTTCCAAGACGGTGCCTGGGGTGATCACCCGGATCACATCTCGTTTTACAAGTCCTTTGACCAGTTTGGGATCTTCCAGCTGCTCACAGATTGCCACTTTATATCCCTTTTGTACCAGTTTGGCAATATAACTTTCGGCACTGTGAAAAGGAACCCCACACATGGGCGCCCGCTCCTCCTGACCGCATTCCCGGCCGGTGAGGGTCAACTCCAACTCCTGGGAGACTGTCTTGGCGTCGTTGAAGAACATCTCGTAAAAATCGCCAAGGCGAAAGAAAAGTATCGTGTTAGGATACTTTTCTTTCATCTCAAAATATTGTTTCATCATCGGGGAATAATCCGCCATTGCTTCTCTAACCAGCCCTTTCTTCTTCCCGTCCTCCGTACTGCACAATCCCTATCCAGCTTTCGAAATACGAAAAAACTTAATGGCAG
>UQQZ01000019.1 GCA_900543305.1 uncultured Oscillospiraceae bacterium | reverse complement strand
ATTCCAGCAGGTAATCGGCCGCCTGGCCGCCCAGATTTCCGTCTACACCTGTCAATAACAGCTTGCCCATTGTAAAAACCTCCTTGATATGATTCCCCAGCCCGGGGATTTTTCCTGGTTCTAGTATATCCCTTTTCTGTCCTGGTCTGCAAAGACAAAAAAGCAATGGCCTATTTGGATTTCAAATAGTTTGACAATTCTTTGACAAAAAGATCCAGTGCCTGGTTTTCGCCGGAGAGGTATTTCATCTCCAGCCGGAACCGGTGATGAGATTCCTGAATGGGGATGCGTTTGAGCTGACCGGCGTATTCCTCGGGGAAGAAGGTCTCAGGCACAAAGCCGATCAAATTTTCCGTCAAAAGGATGAACAATTCCGAATCCAGGTCATTGGCGGTCTGCTGGATGTGGGGGTAATACCCGTCCAGCTGGGCGTGGTGGATCATTCCTTGAAAGGACCGTCCAATCACTTGGGGAGAAAGCATCACCAAGGGGTAGCGGTAAAGCTCCTCCGTAGTCAGCACCTCCCGAGAAAAGAGAGGGTGGGAAAGAGGGACCAGGGCTTGGTACGCCCCCTCATACAGCAGGAGGGTTTCCATGCCTGTAGTGTACTCCGGGTCGAAGTCGATCCCAATGGCGGCGTCGCATTTTTTCAGCCACAGCATCTGAGAGGCTTCCCGGAAGGTGCATCTGGACACCTCAAACACCACGTCCGGATGGGCTTGTTTAAATTGCCGGACAAAGGGGAGGAGAATTTTCAGGTCAATCTGGGATGTATAGCATAGCCGGATCCGGTCCGACTGTGCTTTTTCCAATCGGGGAAGGATGGCTTTGATCCGTTGGTATTGATCCACAAGGAGTTTGGCGTCTTTGTAAAATTGTTTTCCCGCTGTAGTGGGCTGGATAGGCAAGGTGGTGCGGTCAAAAAGCTTTACCCCCAACTCTTCTTCCAGGCTGTTGATAAACTGGGTGACAGAGGTTTGAGAGATGTAGTTTTTCTGAGCCGTTTTGGTATAGCTGCGGGTTTCGTACAGATCGAGAAAATAGGGCAATCGTTCCAGGCGCATAAAAGCTCCTCCTCTCTGGGGGAATATCTCTATTATATCAGGGAAACGGCAGTTGTGAAAAGAGGAAATCCCTTGGGACAGAAGCCATTTGTGGAGCAACAGGAGAGGAACAAGGAAAGTTGGGTCAAATCCATCTTGCCTATTTAACGGTTGTTTCGTATAATCGTTTTTAAAAGAAGGAGGGACCGGCATGAAGGAATACTGTGGGGAGGAATTCTCCAAACTGGAATGGTCAGGGGAGGAATTTCAAGGCATACTGTTTGAAGACTGTCTGTTTACCGATTGCAAAGCCACAGAGGTGACGATACGCAATTGCCAATTTTCCGGATGCCGGTTTGAGAAATGCCGGATTGTGGCGCCCAAGTTTCAGGGAACTCAGGTACTCAGCAGCGATTTTTCCCAGTGTGATCTTTCGGGGGTGGATTGGTCGTCGCTGTTGGATGAGCGGAAACGGGAGATGGGTTTTCTGCCTTTTGACAGCTTGACTGGTTGCTCTCTGCGCCACTGTGTGTTTTTCGGATTGGACTTAAAGAAATTTGATTTTTCCGGCGCCGACCTGACGGGCAGCAGTTTTGACGGATGCAACTTATCGGAAGCAAACTTTTCCCTGTGTCAGCTTCAGGGGGCGACTTTTTCCCAGGACGACCTGACGAAAGCAGATTTTCGAGGAGCCACCGATTATTTCTTTTCCCTGGAGGGAAATCGAATCAAAGGAGCGCAGTTTTCACTGCCGGAAGCGGTCAATCTTTTGGCAGCGTTGGGAATCCGGTTGGAAGAAATAGAACATTAAAGAAGGGCTGCCAGTAGGGTGGCCTTTTTTATTAGAGGCATTCATAAACAATTTACAAATACATTCTTGACTTTTGCTGACCAAGGTGGTACATTATAAGCATGGATTAGCACTCGAAACAAAAGAGTGCTAAAACAAGCGGAGGTGAGTGGAATGGATCTGACGCCACGAAAAGAACGTATCCTGTCCTCCGTGGTTGCCGGTTATGTAAAAAGCGGCGAACCCGTAGGCAGCAAAGCCGTGGCGGAAGAGGTGGGCGTTTCGTCGGCAACTGTGCGCAACGAAATGGCTGACCTGATTGAGCTGGGCCTGTTGGAACAGCCTCACACCTCAGCCGGGCGGATCCCCTCCCAGAAGGGATACCGGGAATATGTAAACCGCCTGATGAAAGTCCCCGAGCTGCGGGAGGAAGAGAAGCGAACTTTCGATTCCATGCTGCTGTCGGGATCTTACGATCCGGAGCATTTGCTTTCCCGGGCGTCCCGGTTGTTGGCAGGGGTAACCCGCTGCGCTGCGGCGGTGACGACTCCCGGCGGAGACACAGCCCAAGTGAAAGCGGTGCAATTTGTGCAGACCAGCCGCCGGACGGCCATGCTGATCCTGATGAGCTCGGCCGGCACCATGAAAAACCGGGTGTTTCACTGCGACTTTGATCTGACCAGCGATATTCTCCGGGTGTTCTTCCGGGTGTTCAACGGAAAGGTGGCCGGAAAAAATGTTTCGGACATTACGCCAGCGTTTTTGCAAGGGATTGGAGTTTCCTTAGGGCAGATGTACGTTCTGGTGGGAGCGCCCTTGCGGGCCCTATTGGAAGTGGCCCGGGACACCATGCGTTCGGAGGTATATGTAAACGGCCAGATGAATTTGCTGTTCTATCCGGAACTGGATCATGGAGGAGCCCGGCGGGTGATGGATTTCTTGGAGCGCCGGGAAGACCTGACAGAACTCCTTCATCAACGGCCTGGCCAGGTGACCATCCTGATAGGCCGGGAGATGGGCAGAGCAGAGCTGGATAAAACGTCTCTGGCAGTGACCCGGTATCGGGTGGAAGGCCAGGACGCAGGAGCCCTGGCAGTGTTGGGACCGGTACGGATGGATTATCCCAGAGTGACAGCGGTTTTGCGGTATTTAAATGAAGAAATCAGTAAGAACCTCACTGTGCTCATGAGAGACGAGTGAGTGGGAGTAAAGTGGCAAATACGGAATATCCTAGCAATAGATCTTTTTAGAAGGGAGCCTGGAACATGGCAAAGGAAAAAGAAAAAGAGCCCCAGAAGCCCCAGGAGCCAGAGACTGAGGACCAGACGGGACAGGAGGAGCAGCCGGCAGAGGAGGCGACCTCCAGCCAGGAAGAGACCCAGCTCCAAAAGCTCCAGAAAGAGTTTGACGAGCACAAACAGCAGCATCTCCGGGTGCTGGCGGAGTATGACAATTTCCGCAAGCGGACCCAGAATGAAAAAAACGCCATCTACAACAATGCGGTGTCCGATACGGTGCAAGCTATCCTGCCCATTGCCGACAACATTGAGCGGGCCTTGAGCCAGGAAAACGCCTCGGCGGAGGATATGCGCAAAGGGGTGGAGATGATCGAAAACCAGATCAAGGCGTGTTTTGAAAAGCTGGGGATCACGGAGATGGGCCAGGTGGGAGAGACCTTTGATCCCAACGTGCACAACGCGGTGGCTCATATCGAAGATGAATCCCTGGGCGAGAATGTGATTGCGGCGGTATATCAAAAGGGCTACAAACTGGGTGACCGGGTGGTCCGTCACGCCATGGTCCAAGTGGCAAACTGATCGAGAAAAACGGTTTTATAAATTGGCATTGATCCTATATTTGAACAACAAAGGAAGGTAGTTTCTTATGGCAAAGACAATTGGTATTGACTTGGGTACAACAAACTCCTGCGTGGCAGTAATTGAAGGCGGCGAGCCCGTAGTGATCCCCAACGCGGAAGGCGCTCGGACCACTCCCTCTGTGGTGGCCTTCTCCAAGACCGGCGAGCGTATGGTGGGCCAGGTGGCAAAGCGTCAGGCCATCACCAACCCGGAGCGCACGGTTTCTTCTATCAAGCGTGAAATGGGTTCCAACTATAAAGTGACCATCGACGGCAAGAGCTATACGCCTCAGGAAATTTCCGCTATGATTCTGCAAAAGCTGAAGGCGGATGCAGAGGCTTATCTGGGCGAGACCGTTACCAGCGCAGTGATCACTGTGCCTGCTTACTTCACGGATGCTCAGCGTCAGGCCACCAAAGATGCCGGTAAGATCGCTGGCTTGGAAGTAAAGCGTATTATCAACGAGCCCACTGCCGCAGCTCTGTCCTACGGCGTGGATAAGGATAATGACCAGAAGGTCATGGTGTACGACTTGGGCGGCGGCACCTTCGATGTGTCCATCATTGAGATGGGCGACGGTGTCCAGGAAGTGCTGGCTACTGCCGGTAACAACCGTCTGGGCGGCGATGACTTCGACCAGCGGATCATGGACTGGATTCTCTCCAGCTTCAAGGCTGAGCAGGGCATTGACCTCTCCGGCGACAAGATGGCCATGCAGCGGATTAAGGAAGCCGCAGAAAAGGCAAAGATCGAGCTGTCCGGTGTGACCAGCGCAGCCATCAACCTGCCCTTCATCACCGCAGATGCCACTGGCCCCAAGCATTTGGATATGACTCTGACCCGTGCAAAGTTCAATGAGCTGACCGCCGACTTGGTGGAAAAGACCATGGGTCCTGTGCGTCAGGCTTTGAGCGATTCCGGCCTGTCCATCAATGATATCAGCAAGGTCCTGCTGGTGGGCGGTTCTTCCCGTATTCCTGCTGTGCAGGAGGCTGTGAAGAACTTCATCGGCAAGGAGCCCTTCAAGGGCATTAACCCCGATGAGTGCGTGGCTATCGGTGCAGCCATCCAGGCTGGCGTGCTGGGCGGCGAAGTCCAGGGCCTGCTGCTGCTGGACGTGACTCCCCTGTCTCTGGGCGTGGAAACCATGGGCGGCGTCATGACCAAGATCATCGACCGCAACACCACCATCCCCACCAAGAAGAGCCAGATCTTCTCCACTGCTGCTGACGGTCAGACCCAGGTGGAAGTTAACGTTCTGCAGGGCGAGCGTGAGTTTGCTCGGGACAACAAGCAGCTGGGCCTGTTCAAGCTGGACGGCATTGCTCCCGCACCCCGTGGCATCCCTCAGATCGAAGTTACCTTTGATATCGACGCCAACGGCATTGTGAATGTGTCCGCTAAGGATCTGGGCACCGGCAAGGAGCAGCACATCACCATCAGCTCCAGCTCCAACATGAGCAAGGAAGATATCGATCGTGCTGTGAAGGCAGCCGAGCAGTTTGCCGAGGAAGATAAGAAGCGCCGTGAAGAGGTGGATACCAAGAACAACGCGGAGAACCTTTGCTACACGGCTGAGAAGCTGGTGAAGGACAGCGGCGACAAGCTGCCCGACACCGATAAGAACGAGATCAACACCAAGGTTGCCGCACTGCGGGAGACCTTGAAGACCGGTACTGTGGACGCTATCAAGTCCGGAATGGACGAACTGCAGAAGGCTGTGTACGCAGCCAGCGAGAAGCTGTATCAGCAGCAGGCGCCTCAGGGCGGTCAGCCTGGCCAGCAGCCTCCTTACAATGGCGGCAATCCTGGCGGCGGCAACCCCGGCGGTGACGGCAACGTGTACGACGCCGACTATAAAGAAGTAGACTAAGCCTTTAAGTGATACTTGAAGGTTGGACCGGCCAAGGATGCGGGGGCAGATCGCTGTCCCTGCATCTTTGGGCGTTGGGAACCGAATTTGAAGAAGCGGCCATGGAGCCCTTGGGAGTGATAGATTTTGGCAGATAAAAGGGATTATTATGAGGTCTTGGGTGTGGCCAAGGGAGCCTCGGAAGACGAGATCAAAAAGGCCTACCGAAAGCTGGCCAAAAAGTACCACCCGGACCTGAACCCGGGGGACAAGGACGCGGAAGCGAAATTCAAAGAGGTCAATGAAGCCTACGAAGTGCTTTCGGACCATGAGAAGCGGGCTCGCTACGATCAATTTGGCCATGCGGGTGTGGACCCCAATTTTGGTGGAGGCGCAGCGGGAGGAAGCCCCTTCCAAGGCGGCGGCTTCGACTTTACGGATATTTTCGACAGCTTTTTTGGCGGCGGCTTTGGCGGCACCCGGAGGGCGAATCCCAATGCGCCCCGTCGGGGCAGCGATGTGCAGGCCAATCTGGTGATCTCTTTTGAGGAGGCGGCCAAGGGCTGTAAGAAGACCATCTCTTATCATCAGATTGAGACCTGCGCCGATTGCCACGGCACAGGTGCGGCAGCGGGAACGTCTCCCAAAACCTGCGAACGCTGCCACGGCACCGGCCAGGTGCGTATCAGCCAGCGGACGCCCTTTGGGGTGGTGCAGTCTGCCCAGACTTGTGACCGTTGTGGCGGCACTGGCAAGATCGTAGAGACTCCCTGTAAGACCTGTGATGGCAAAGGCCGTGTCCGCCGGCAGAAGAGCATTGAAATCACCGTGCCCGCCGGCATCGACGATGAGCAGATTTTGAACGTGGGAGGCAAAGGCAACGCGGGGGCCAATGGAGGTCCTGCGGGGGACCTGCATGTGTACATTTCTGTGCGGCCCCATCCCATTTTCGAACGGCGGGGCAACGACGTGTGGTGCGAAATGCCCATCACCTTCACCCAGGCGGCTCTTGGCGCCGACGTGGAAGTGCCCACCTTGGACGGCAAGGTCAGTTATCATGTCCATGAAGGGACGCAGCCCGGAGACGTGTTCCGCTTGAAAGGAAAGGGCATTCAGGGGTTGAACACCCGTGCACGGGGGGACCAATATGTCCAGGTGACCGTAGAGGTGCCCAAGAACTTATCTAAGCGGCAAAAGGAATTGTTGTCCGAGTTGGATTCTGCTTCCGACGAAAAGAATTACCAAAAGCGCAAGAACTTTTTTGGTAAGCTCAAGGACCTGTTTGGGGATTGATCCGAATATGGATGGAGAAGGCTCCGGTGAAAACCGGGGCCTTTCTTTATATACAGAATTTGCCGATCTGCCGGAGGAAAGTGTAACTTTCACAAAAATTTTGGCGGCCTATTGCATATTTTGTCGATCCATGTTACAATAGTTGCACTCTCAACTATTTTGGAGGAGTGGAGGAAGTTGCGATTTATCAATCCCGCGAAGATCTGTAAAGGGATGGAACTTGGGGAGGTTCCCTCAGACCGGCAGATTATCAAAGATGCACTGACAGTGGCTTGGCCCTCGGTGTTGGAATCCTTTTTTGTCAATTTGGCAGGTGTGGTGGATACCATCATGGTGGGCAGCCTGGGGTCTTACGCCATTGCGGCAGTGGACCTGACCACCCAGCCCAAGTTTTTAGGGCTGGCCATTTTTCTGTCCATGAACGTGGCCGTGTCGGCCATTGTGGCCCGTCGGAAAGGTGCTGGAGACCGGGAAAGCGCCAACCGCGTTGTGCGTATGGCCCTTTTGGTCACATTGCTGCTCACCGCGTTGATCAGCGTTATTTTTGTGGTCTTTGCCAGTCCGATTGTGGCTCTGGTGGGTTCCCAGCCGGACACCCACGATTACGCAGTGGAATACCTGCGGATCATCATGGGCTGTCAGGTTTTTTCCACGGTGTCCCTGGTTTTGAATGCTGCCCAGCGTGGCGCCGGCAACACGCGGATTGCCATGATCACCAATCTGATTTCCAATGTGGTCAATGTGATTTTCAATTATCTGCTTATTGGCGGAAACTTCGGCTTTCCGGCATTGGGAGTCCGGGGAGCTGCCATAGCCACTGTGTTGGGAACGGTGTGTGCCTGCGTATTGAGCATTGTGTCGGTGCTGCGCAAGAGCAGTTTTGTGTGTCTGCGTTGCGTAAAAGGTTGGGTGGCTGACCGGTTGAGCATCAAATCCATGGGGAATGTGTGGTCCAGTTCTCTGGTGGAACAGGTTTGCCTGCGAATTGGTTTTCTGCTGTTTTCCATGACTGTGGCCCGGTTGGGCACCACAGAACTGGCGGCTCATCAAATCGGTATGAACATGATGAGCATGTCCTTCTCCTTTGGAGATGGATTCTCCGTGGCGTCGGTGACGTTAATTGGCCAAAGCCTTGGCCGCCAGCGTCCTGACATGGCGAAGATCTACGGAAATGTATGTCAGAAGACGGGATTCCTGTGCGCCTGTGTGGTTTCCACCATCTACTTTATCTTTGGCAAAGACATTTTTGTTCTGTACACCAATGATCCGGTGATTTTGAACTACGGCGAAATGATCATGCGGATTCTCAGCGTGATCCTCTTCATGCAGATTGAGCAGGTGGTATTGTTTGGGTGTCTGCGGGGAGCGGGCGATACCCGGTTCACCGCATTGGTGTCCCTGATCAGCGTAACCTTTATCCGGCCGGGCATCAGCTGGCTGCTTTGCTATCCTCTTGGTTTGGGCCTGATGGGTGCTTGGCTGGGCACAGCTTGTGACCAATTTGTGAGATTCCTACTCACCTTCTTCCGGTTCCGCAAGGGGAATTGGACCAAGTTGAAACTGTAACGACAGAAATTCCCTCTGTGATGGTACAGGGGGATTTTCTCATAGGGCCCTATAGAAAAAAGGAAAGGGGTAGTTCCCATGAAACACATTGTATTGGTACCGGATTCTTTTAAAGGTACTTTGTCGTCCCGACAAGTATGCGAAATTATGGGGAAGGAGCTGCGAAAGGTATTTCCCCAGGTGAAACTCCATACCCTTCCGGTAGCAGACGGAGGAGAGGGCAGTGTGGAAGCATTCCTGACCGCTGTGGGAGGGGAGCGTAAAACGTTGACGGTAACGGGCCCTTATGGGAAGCCCATGGAGAGCTTTTACGGCTTGCTCAGTGATGGACAGACTGCGGTAGTGGAGATGGCAGCCTGTGCGGGTTTGCCCTTGGTAGAAGGTCACCCGGATCCGGAGAAAACTACCACCTATGGAGTGGGAGAGCTGATTTTGGCAGCCAAGGAAGCGGGATGTAAAAAGATCATTTTGGGACTGGGAGGAAGCTGTACCAACGACGGCGGCACAGGGGCGGCGGCAGCCTTGGGTGCGGTGTTCACGCGAGAGGACGGCAGTTCCTTTGTTCCTACGGGAGCCACGCTCTGCCAGGTGGAGTCAGTGGACTGTACCCCAGTGAAAGAAGCGTTACAGGGCGTAGAGCTCACGGTCATGTGCGATATCGACAATCCACTCTTTGGAAAAACGGGTGCCGCATACGTCTTTGCTCCGCAAAAAGGAGCAAACGACGCCATGGTAGAGCGGCTGGATGCAGGATTGCGCCATCTGGGCCAAGTGGTGTCCCAATGCTTGGGGGAGGATGTTTCCCAGTTGCCGGGAGCGGGAGCGGCAGGCGGTTTGGGATTTGGCATGGCAGCCTTTTGCGGAGCCAAGCTGAAGATGGGAATCGATGTGGTGCTGGATACCGTAGGTTTTGACGAGCTCCTTCAGACGGCAGACCTGGTGTTTACAGGAGAGGGAAAAATCGATTTTCAAAGCATCCGGGGAAAGGTGGTGTCCGGGGTATCTGGCCGGTGCAAAAAATTCCAGGTGCCGGTGATTGCAGTGGTAGGTCAGATCGGCCCTGGATTTGAGCCCATGTATGAAGAGGGATTGACAGCGGTGTTCAGCATTAACCGGGCGGCGGAGCCATTTTCCGAATCCCGGTATCATGCGGCGGAAAATTTGTCCCTCGCCATGGAAAATATTGCCCGTACCCTGTCCATTGGGCAGAGCCAATAAATCAGAAACCGGTCACAGAGGGACGCCGAAGGTGTCCCTCTTTCTATGGGAAAGATTCAGGGAAAAGGCTGGCGCAGGGTTGAAAAATCTGGTATACTGAACCGAGCAATGTGAAAGGAGAGGAATTGGATGATTGTTCGGAAGATCCGAGAAGAGGAATACTTGCGCACTCGGGAGGTATTTGCCATTGCCTTTGAGCAGAAACTGGATCCCAGCGGAGTGACGCCTCAAGCACTCACCCAGGTGAAGGAGCATCCCCAATATCGCAGTGAAGTGTATTGGCAGGACTGTTGGGCTGCCTTCACGAAAGAGGGGAAAATGATGAGTTTTCTCCGGGGAGCGCCCGCCACCGTCCGCTTTGATGGTCAAGAAGCCCTGTGCACTTGCATTGGCGCAGTTTCCAGTTTGCCCCAATATCGTGGGCGGGGAGCGATTGCCGGCTGTTTTCGGAAGCATCTGGAAGACAGTTTTGCGGCGGGGGTAGAGTTTTCCTATCTCTATCCCTTCAGCACCAAATTTTATCGTCAGTTCGGCTATGAGCTGTGCGTCCAGACTGTGGAGTGGACCGTGGACCTGGGAGTATTGCCGGTATTGCTGGAGGAACACGGGGAAGCGATTCTTAACGAAGGCGTTTCCCAGTACGAGGCCATGCAGAAAGTTTACGACAAATTTGCCCAAGGGTACAATTTGTCCTTTGTGCGGGAGGATTGTGATTGGCTCTCCAGAATTGGTCAGAACCCGGCTCAACAGGGGCGGTACACCTATGTCTGGTACAACGCGGCCAAGGAGGCAAAAGGTGTACTGAGTTTTGAAAAAGAACGGGATGCTTCCGGTGAGAGCACCATGGTGTGTGACATGTTCTACTATGCGGACGCAGAAGGGCTGAAAGGGCTGTTACAGCACATTCGGTCCTACCGGAGCCATTACAAAAAGGTCCGTTTCACCTTGCCCGTGGATGTGGCCTTGGAAAGACTGTTGCCGGAGGTGGAAGGCTGCTGCCGGCGGGAATTGCGTTTCCTGGGCATGGGGCGTGTGATCCATGTGGAAAATGCTCTGCGTAAAGCCCGTTATCAAGGGAGCGGACAGGTCTGTTTCCGTTTGAACGATCCCTATCTTCCCGAAAACAACGGAGTGTTCCAGGTGACCTTCCAAGACGGCGCCTGTGTGGATCTTCAGCGGGAAGGAAATCCGGAAGTCGAGTTGGATATGGCCCAGTTTTCCCGCCTTCTGTTGGGAGGAAGCAGCATAGGAGAGTGGGCTGGAACTCCTTTTGAAAAGGTGTTTTATCCTAAGAAAATGTTCCTGGGAGATTTCTTCTGATTTCATTCCGAAATAAAACTGAGAAATTGGCCTCAGCCGGAGACGGCGGGGCCTTTTTTCTGTGGTCAAACAGGTGGGAAGAGTTTGGAAAAAATTTAGAAAGAATTGTCATTCATAAGAGGAGGCGTAAGAGTCAAACTAGGTAATGCAAACGCGAGAAAAAATTCTTTTGAAGGAGAAGAGACGAAAATGAAAAGCAATTCCAGCATGGTCCCCGAGGCCAAGGAAGCTATGAACCGGTTTAAGATGGAGTCCGCTTCTGAAGTGGGTGTGAACCTGAAGCAGGGTTACAACGGCGACCTGACCTCCCGTCAGGCCGGCTCCATCGGGGGCCAGATGGTCAAGAAGATGATCGAGTCCTATGAGAAGAGCATGAAGTAAGCACTCGAGCCTGCAAGCGCCCTGCCGGATAATCCGGCAGGGCGCTTGTCCGTTAATCGTAGTCTTCCAAAATGCGTTTGACCTCGGTCAAATTCTGAGCTGTGATCCCTTTTCGAAGCAGGGCGATATCCTCCTCCGGCAGCAAGTAAACACTCACATCGGCAGTGAGGTAAGGGGTTGACTCTCCTGGCCGGAAAACGCCAATTTTTCCGTCGTAGAGGGCGACCCGATAGGGCCCGTCGGAGGAGGGGGTGGGAGAGGCTGTGGTTTCTTGACTTGACGTAGGCTTTGGGGTATAATAGCTACTGATACTTTCGGCGGGGGTCCCCTGGGTGGGAACGGCCGATTCAGGGCGGAGAGCCAGGGAAAAAACGGTTACCGCCAATGCTGCCACTGTCAGGACGACAGTGATTATCGTCGCCTTTTTGTAATCTCTGGGCTTTTTTTCATCCATATCGAAATCACCTCGGCATGAAGTATGGGATGTTTTTTCCCCAATTATGCCAAGAATTCGGCGCGGTGCGCCGTAAGGAGGAGACCAGTGTTAGACAAAAAAGATCTCAACAAGTATAACACCAGCACATTCCATGTCCCTTCCCAACGGACCGAAGGGGAGATGTCCCAGACGGCCAGCGCTACTGCCAAGACGGTGGGGGGCATGGTGTGGAAGGCAGTCAAGACGCTGGTGTGCATTCTCATCATTTCTGGGCTGCTGGTATTTTTGTCCGTTGCGTCCTTTTTGCTGAGCTTCCGGGACGCGGAGCCCCCGGACCTTTCCGCCATGTCCCTGAGTTATTCCAGCTTTGTGTACTTGGATGACGACCAGGGAAACTCCACGGAGTACATGACGATTTATCGCAATGAAAACCGGGTGTGGACGTCCCTCAATGACATTCCCACTTATATGAAAACAGCCCAGGTGGCCATTGAAGACCACCGATTTAGCGAGCACCATGGAGTAGACTGGTGGAATACCATGGGCGCAGTGTACAAGCTGTTTACCCATTCCGGCAGCGGCGGCGGATCTACCCTGACCCAGCAGCTGATCAAGAACCTGACCCAGCAGAACCAGGTGAGTATTCTGCGGAAGGTGGGGGAGATTTTCACAGCCCTGAACCTGGAGAAGAAATATTCCAAACAGCAGATTCTGGAAGCTTACCTGAACGTGGTCAACTACGGAGGCCAGTGCCAGGGAGTAGAGGCAGCGGCAGAGTGCTATTTCGATAAGAACATCAGCGAGTGTTCTCTGGCGGAGTGCGCCTTGATCGCGGGCATTACCCAGAATCCCTACCAGTACAATCCGTTGATCTTCCCAGAGGAGTCCAAAGAACGTGCCCGGACCGTGTTGGACCGGATGTGGCGTTTGTCTGACGGGGACCAAAGTAACGACGAGTTGGTGATCACCGGGGATCTGGAGGGTCAGCTTGCTCCCATTTCGAAGGACGAATACGAGCAGGCTTTGGCCGAGCTGGATACCATGAGCTTTGTAGGCGGCGAGGTGGAAGACACCGACGCTGAAAACGAGGAAAAACAGGATACTGATAAGTGGAACTGGTATATTGATACCATGTTCAACGACATTGTGGCGGACCTCCAGGAGAAATACGGATATTCCTATGACCAGGCCAGAAGCCTGGTGTACAACTCCGGTTTGGAGATTCACTGCGCCATGAACCTGCAAATTCAGACGGATCTGGAAGAGATGTTCCTCCATGGGGACTGCATGCCTGCGGATCCCGATATCCAGGCAGGCCTTTTTGTGATGGATCCCTATACCGGCCGTGTGATTGCGGTAGTTGGTAGCCGGGACCAGCGGGATGGGGTATTGTTGTGGAACAACGCCACCCAGAGTGAACGGCAGCCCGGCTCCTCTTTCAAGCCCGTGAGCGCTTATTCTTTGGGAATTGAAACCGGGACCATCACCTATGGATCCGTATTGAAAGACCAGCCCATTCCCAACTATTACGGCGAAGGCTCCACGGAGGAGGGCCCTTCCAACTTCTCCATGCAGTATACAGGATATATGAACGTGGACGAGGCGATTGAGGTTTCCCAGAATGCTCCCGCAGCCTGGTTGGTGTCGGAGCTGACGCCGGAATCCTGTTACCAATGGCTGACGGACAAGCTGCATTTCACCACTTTGACAGAAGACGACTCTCACAGCCTTTCTGCCATGGCGTTGGGCGGCATGTCTTATGGCGTTACCGTGGAAGAAATGACCACCGCCTACTGTACGTTTGCCAACGGTGGTTACTACTATGAGCCCTACACCTACACTTATGTGAAGGACCATCAGGGAAACGTGATTCTGGACAACCGGGATAAAACCGGGGAGCAGGTCATGTCTACGGAGACTGCCACCATTATGAATAAGCTTCTGCACCGTCCTGTAGAGGGCTATAACGGTACTGCCACCACCATGCAGGATCTGGGTGTGGACATCTATGCGAAAACTGGTACCACCAACGACACCAAGGACTTGACCTTTATGGGCGGCACGCCCTACTGTGTGGCAGGCGTCTGGACTGGCTATGAGGAACCGGCAGAGATTGCCGATTCCAATGTTGCCCGGGTAGTCTGGAAGGCCGTCATCCAGTATCTGAACACCTACGATTGGGGAGATGTGGGCTGGGTTCTCAGCGATAAAGTTTCCCAGTACACCTTCTGCCGTACCAGCGGCAAGATAGCGGGCCCCAATTGTTATGATACTGCCGTTGGCTGGTATGATCCCAGCAATTTGCCTGGTACCTGCAACGGCGGTTCCGATCACATTGCAGGTCCTGCGGCGTCGGTATCTCCGTCGCCCAGCGTCAGTCCTTCGGCTAGTACGGAGCCTTCGGAGGAGCCCTCGCCGTCTCCCTCGACCAGTGTGACGGAGTCGCCCACTCCTGGGCCGTCCACCCCTGAGACGCCCACACCGGAGACGCCTACTCCCGAGACGCCTACTCCGGAAACTCCCACGCCGGAAACGCCTACCCCTGAGACGCCTACCCCAGAAACTCCCACGCCGGAAACACCTACACCGGACACTCCGGCACCTGATCCGGGAGGGAATGAAGGAGAAGGTGGCACAGGAGAACTTGTTGGCTGAGGCATAACAATTCAGTGAGACGCAAAAACTGCCGTGGAAAAGGATTCATTTCGGCAGTTTTTGTTGTATAAAGGGCTTGATTTTTCAGGAAGCCTGTGGTAAACTGTTCGCTGTGACAATACAAACGTATTTTGTAGGTGAACAATGAAAAGCGATTCTTATCTTGTAGTGGACGAAAAAGTACTGCCGGAGGTATACCAAAAGGTGGTCAAGGCCAACGCCCTGCTGGAAAGCGGGGAAGCGTCTACCGCATCGGAAGCGGTACGTCTGGCTGGAATCTCCCGCAGCGTATATTACAAATACCGGGATGCGGTGTTTCCCTATACGCAAAAGTCTTCCTCCGGGATTCTCACAGTACAGGTGATTCTGACAGACCGGCCCGGGGTTCTGGTGAGCTTGTTGACGGTATTCTACCAGGCGGGAGCCAATATTCTCACCGTAAACCAAAATATTCCGGTGAAGGGACGGGCGTTTGTCTCTGTATCGGCGCGTACGGATAAAATGGAGCTCCAGTCGGGACAGTTGATTGAGCGGTTGCGCCAGGTGGAAGGCGTGATCAAGATCGACAGCATCATGGACTGATGAGCCAGGAGAAATAAGGAATCCGGTTCAAGCCTTTTGGGCCGGAATGGAAAGGAATGGTTGACGTATGGCGGAGATCGCGGTGATGGGTCATGGCGTAGTGGGCTCCGGCGTGCTGGAAGTACTTCGCACTCACAAGGCGAGCATTGCCCAGCGGGCGAAGGAGGAGATCCATGT
Source organism: uncultured Oscillospiraceae bacterium (assembly GCA_900543305.1). GTDB lineage: Bacteria > Bacillota > Clostridia > Oscillospirales > Acutalibacteraceae > Acutalibacter. Next base: position 22,701 of record UQQZ01000019.1, on the reverse strand, counting down.
AAAGCGTATCCTGGACCTGCGGGAATTTCCGGAACTGCCTTACAGCGATTTGTTTACCAAGGACTTCCAGGAAATTTTAAACGATCCGGACATTAAAATTGTGGTAGAAGTCATGGGAGGTTTGGAGCCTGCATTTTCTTATGTGAAGGCGTGTCTGGAGCATGGAAAAAGCGTGGTGACTTCCAACAAGGAATTGGTGGCCGCCAAGGGCGCCGAACTTCTTGCCCTGGCCCAAAAGAACAATCTGAATTTTCTCTTTGAGGCCAGTGTGGGAGGGGGCATTCCCATTATCCGACCTATCAGCCAATGTTTGGCCGCCAATGAGGTGTCGGAGATTGCGGGAATCCTCAACGGTACCACCAATTTTATCTTGACCAAGATGATCCGGGAGCACATGGCTTTTGACGAAGCCTTGCAGTTGGCTCAGAAGCTGGGGTACGCGGAGCGCAATCCGGCGGCGGATGTGGAAGGCACCGATGCTTGCCGGAAAATCTGCATTCTGGCTTCTCTCGCTTACGGGACCCATGTGTATCCGGAAAGCGTTCACACAGAGGGGATTACATCTATTACCAAAGCGGACGTAGGGTATGCAGGCGCTTGGGGCGGCGTGATCAAGCTCATCGGTGAAGCGAAGATGCTGGAAAACGGGAAGTTGCACATTTTGGTGTCTCCCATGTTTATCAGCCGGGAGAGCCAGCTGGCCAACGTGGATGACGTATTCAACGGAATTCTGGTTCGGGGAGACGTGACCGGCGACGTGGTTTTTTACGGCAAGGGAGCGGGCAAGCTGCCCACTGCCAGCGCTGTGGTGGCAGACGTGATTGACTGTGTGCGCCATTTGAAATCTAACCGGAAAATCCTCTTCTGGGAAGACACCAAGCCCAATTATGTGGAGCCTTGGGATGTGACGCCCCAGGACGTGTTCGTTCGAGTGGAAGGCGAAGGGGACTCCGATGAAGTCTTCGACCGGGCGGAGAAGGTGTTTCCTCAAGCAGTGCGGCTGATCCGTCGGGAAGAAAAACCCGGGGAAGCTGGTTTCACGCTGCCCCAAATTTCCGAGCAGGATCTGCGGGCCAAGGTACCCGCGTTGGAGGCGGCCGGATTGCGGCTGGAAAACCGTATCCGGATCGCGGATTTTTAAGGAGGTGCGGTCATGATCCGAATCGATGTACCGGCAACCAGTGCCAACCTGGGCTCCGGATTTGACTCCCTGGGGATTGCGTTGACCATGCAGAACCGGGTTTGGATGGAAGAGTCCGATTCTCTGGAGATCCGTTGTACCGATGGGGTGAAAGTACCCACCGATGAAAGCAACCTGATTTTCTGGGCAGCCAGCCATCTCTATGAGATTTGCGGGAAGAAGCTGCCTGGCCTGAAAATCATTCAGGAAAACAACATTCCCATGGCACGTGGCTTAGGCAGCAGTTCCGCCTGTATTGTGGCGGGCATTTTGGGTGCCAACCGTTTTATGGGAAATCCTCTTTCCCAGTCAGATCTGATCAACCTGGCGGCCCAAATCGAAGGACACCCGGACAATACCAGTCCTGCCCTGTCCGGTGGGTTGGTGGCCTCCGCCATGGAGGGGAAACGGGTGTACAGCGTCAGCGTGCCTGTGTCGGAAAAGATCCGTTTTGCCCTGATGATTCCGCCTTTTGAACTGAAGACGGAAGAGGCCCGGGCGGCCCTGCCCAAAACATATTCCCGGGAAGACGCGGTGTACAACTTGTCCCGGTCGGGATTGATGACTGCCTCCTTGTTTTCTGGCAAACTGGAAAACTTGCGGGTGGCGGTGCAAGACCGGATCCATCAGCCCTACCGGTCCGGGCTCATTGGCCATTACGACGACGTGTTCCGCATGAGCTATGAACTGGGTTCTCTGGGTACATATGTAAGTGGTGCCGGGCCTACCATCATTGCCATGATCGACTCGGACAATGCGGAAGCCTTTGGCAAGAATTGTGTCTCCCATCTGGAAGACAAGGGGATCACCGGATGGCGGGTGGAGATTCTCTCCGCAGCGCCTCAGGGGGCCCAGATCGTCATTGAGTGAGAACAACCTGGGGAATCCTTCTCAGGGGTTTTGATAACATTGCGGACTGGCAGGGACTGTTTTCGGGGGACCAACATATGCTGAAAACAGGGGGAGAGATTTGTCCTTGTGTGGGATCCTTTTCTCCACCCCGGATGATTCCAGAGAGCCTCTGGGGAGGCGCCGCAAGTAAGAAGGGAAGAATTGTGTATGGCACTGATCGTACAGAAGTTCGGCGGCAGCTCTGTCAAGGACGCCGAACGCATCAACAATGTGGCGGACATCGTTACTTCCACCTATAAGGAGGGCAACGATGTGGTGGTGGTGGTTTCCGCCCAAGGAGACACTACCGATGATTTCATTGCCAAGGCAGGGGAGATCAACGAACGCCCCTCCAAGCGCGAGATGGATATGCTGCTTTCCGCCGGAGAGCAGATTTCCGCGGCTCTGCTGGCCATGGCCATTGAGCGCATGGGTTACCCGGTTATTTCCCTGTTGGGATGGCAAGCCGGGTTTGATACCACTTCCGACTACGGTAATGCTCGGATCAAAAAGGTTGACGCTTCCCGGATCAAGAAGGAACTGGATAAGCGGCGGATCGTGGTGGTCACCGGTTTCCAGGGCGTGAACCGGTATGGAGATATGACTACATTGGGACGTGGCGGATCCGATACAAGCGCGGTAGCCATTGCAGCCACCATGCACGCAGATTTGTGCCAGATTTTCACCGACGTGGACGGAGTGTACACAGCCGATCCCAGGAAGATTCCCGGGGCCATCAAGTTGGACTCCATCTCTTACGATGAGATGCTGGAGTTGGCAACTTTGGGAGCCCAGGTGCTGCATAACCGTTCGGTGGAAATGGCAAAGAAATACAATATTGAATTGGAAGTGCTTTCCAGCCTGACTCGGCGGAAGGGCACCATCGTGAAGGAGGAACGGAACGTGGAAAAAATGCTGATCAGCGGCGTGGCGAAGGACGACAATATTGCCCGCATCTCCATCATTGGGGTGCCTGACAAGCCCGGTCTGGCCTTTAAGATCTTTTCCAAACTGGCGTCCAAGGGAATCAACGTGGATATCATTCTCCAGTCCATTGGCCGCAACGGCACCAAAGATATCAGCTTTACCGTAGAAAAGGATAAGATGGAAGACACCATCCGTTTGCTGGAGGATTACACGGAAACCTGGGGCGCTTCCAATATTGTGTCCGATGACAATGTGGCGAAGGTATCGATTGTAGGCGCCGGTATGGAGTCTCATCCTGGTGTAGCAGCGGAGATGTTTGAGGCGTTGTTCTCCCGGAGTGTGAACATTCAAATGATTTCCACCAGTGAGATCAAGATTTCCGTCCTGGTCAATAAAGCGGACGGAGAACGCGCGGTGGAAGCCATCCACGAAAAGTTCTTCGAGAACAACTAAACGAGGCAGGGAGATTCTCGCCAAGATTGGATCAGATTGCCTGAGAGTAATCACCCCCGAAGTGGTGCAAGCTAATCTTCGGGGGTGATTTTTTGATTCCTTATTTTTGGGGAGGCGTGCCCATCCAAGGCGCTTCCGGATTGACATTCAGTGAGTTGTTTGAAGACGACTTGGGGTTAGATCTTCCGGAGGAAGTGCAGGCAGCCATTGAAGAACGTCAAGATTGGCATTACGAGCTTCAAAACTACCACCATACTGGGGAAGACCCCTCACTTCGTCTATGAGCAGGGGAAAAGGCATCCTAGGCAACCGGGATGTCTTTTTCTTGGGGGGAGGTCTGGAAAGGGAATAGAGGGGTAAAAAGAAACTCTGTTGTAGGAGGGGACAGGTTTCCAGGAAAAAAAGAGAAAAAATTTGAAAAAAGGGCTTGCATTTTTTAAATTTATCCGTTATAATAGACCACGTTGTCCGGGTGTGGCGCAGTTGGTAGCGCGCTTGACTGGGGGTCAAGAGGCCGTGAGTTCAAGTCTCGCCACTCGGACCAGAAAAAAGTAAAGTTTGAGCATTGCTTGAACTTTACTTTTTTGTTTTTCCGGGGAATGAATTTATTTCAGGGGGGAGATATATGGTAAAGGTTTGTTTCCACGAAACCGCAAAGGATGAGCTTCTGCGATTTGCAGTGATTGTTTCCAAGTATCGGGGAAAATGGGTGTTTTGCAAACATAAAGATCGCACCACCTATGAATGTCCAGGAGGTCACAGAGAGCCCAATGAGCCGATTGACGAAACAGCGAAAAGGGAACTTTGGGAAGAAACGGGTGCTTTGAAATATCATATGAAGCCAATTTGCCCATACTCTGTTCAAAAGGATGGCGAGGAAACTTTTGGCAGGTTGTTTTTTGCGGAACTCTTGGAATTGGGAGAACTGCCTCCTCTTGAGATTGAGAAAGTGGAACTGTTCGATGAGCTTCCCCAGGAGTGGACTTATCCGGAGATCCAGCCTCTTTTAGTAGAACGGATAAAAAAGCTTTCTTTCATTCCGTGACAGCCGAAGCTTCCTTCTTGCGTTTCAGGGTCGGATTTGGTATTCTAGAGGAAGAGAAAATCGGATCTATGAGAGTGGAAAGGAGTTGCCGCAAATGGCGGAAGGCATCGCGATTTTTGGATTAAATGGAGGAGGGAAATCCACTCTTGCCCATGCTTTGGCACAGCGAATGGGGTATTATGAGATGGATGTGGAAGATTATTATTTTCCAGAACAGAAGATGTCTCGCATGAGCGCACTGGAAAACAGCAGTATTCCCGTGACAAACCATTTGGGAGATCTGCCCTTTTCCTGCCCCAGAACAAAAGGGGAAGTAGAGGCCGCCCTTCTGGAAGACAGTAAAGCGCACCCACGCTTTATCTTGTCCGGTGTGACCCTCCATTGGGCGGAGGATATTCTATCTCAAATCCGAATTGCTTTTTGGGTTCAGACTCCGCTGGAAGAGCGATTACAGAGGATCCAGCAAAGGGAAATCAGGCGATTTGGTTCTCGGGTTTTGCCAGGTGGGGACATGTACGCTCAACAGGCGGATTTTCGAAGAACTGTGGAGCAAAGGGATTCCAAGGCAGTGGAGGAAACAGCCCGAAGTCTTTCCTGCCCTGTGATTGTGCTGGACGGCACGTTGCCCTTGACCGATAACCTGGCAAGAATGGAAGAACAGTTGGGCCGTTCCCCGGAACGCGCTTCCTAACGCCTGTTGGAAATGAGTGAAGCCGATTCAAAAAGCAGCTCTTTCAAGGAGGCCTTTTGCTTCCGGGAGAAATAGAATAAAAAACAGTGACTGCCGGTTTTCAGCGGTCACTGTTTTTCTGTAAGAACTGCATTTCAGGGAAGGGAGGGGCCCAGTGGCCCTTCCCAAAGGCTCTGTGTCAAGTCCACTCTCCCGTCGGGCAGGAAGGAGACTCCTTCTTGTTCCAGCATCTGACGTTGGACATCTTTGCCGCCGAAGGCGGAGTCGCAGCAAAGAGTCCCGTCCCGATAAAGGACCCGGTGGCAGGGCAGCCCCTCTGGAGCCCGGGCACCCACAATACGGGCGCCCCGTGGACTGCCAGCCATCAAGGAAAGCTGCCCATAGGTGGTCACTTTTCCCCGAGGAATCTGTTGGACCAAATGGTAGATGGTTTGGGGGAAGGAACGCTCCATGGGATCAGACTCCCGAATAGGCATTGAATCCACCATCAATGGGGAGAACCACGCCGGTGATAAAGCCGGCAGCAGGCTTGCTCAACAGGAAAAGAACGCCGCCCACCAATTCCTCGGGGCTGCCAAATCGTCTCATGGGAGTGCCAGCCATAATCTTCCCTGTGCGCGCCGTGGGGGAACCGTCTTCATTGAAGAGCAGGGAACGGTTCTGGTTGGAAACCAAAAATCCAGGGGCGATGGCGTTGACCCGAATTCCTGCCTGGGCAAAATGTACGGCCAGCCATTGGGTGAAGTTGCTTACAGCGGCTTTGGCGCCGGAATAAGCGGGGATCTTGGTCAATGGAGTGTAGGCATTCATAGAGGAAATATTCAAAATAGAAACATCCTCTTTGCCCAGCATGTCCGGGGCAAAGACTTGGGTAGGGATCAAGGCGCCCAGGAAGTTGAGCTGGAACACGAATTCCACCCCATCTGGCTGGAGGTTAAAGAAAGTCTTGATGTCTTCCCGATCAATATCCCCCTCTTCATAGATTTCCTTGTCTGTGGTGGCACGGGGGTTGTTGCCGCCTGCACCATTTAAGAGAATATCGCAGGTTCCCAGGTCCTGATGGATTTGTTCCCGAACGGCAAGGCAGTTGGCCTTGTCGAGAACGTTGCAGGCATATCCTTGGGCGGTGAAACCCTGGTTCCGGAGATCTTCCGCCACCCGATTGGCCGCCGCTTCATTCAGGTCCAGCAGAGCAACTTTTGCGCCGCATTGGGCCAGAGCTTGGGCAAACACACTGCACAACACACCGCCGGCTCCCGTGACAACGGCAACCTTGCCGGAAAGGTCCACTTCAAACGGTAATTTCAGCATAAAACATCCTCCTGTCATCCATACAAAAAAGTCGAGGGAAACCCTCCTATTTAGAATAAATCTAACACCAAAAAGGGGACCCTGTCAAGGAAGGCTGCAGAGAAAAAACACGAAAAGAAATGTAAATAAATCTTTAACAATTCCCTTGCAAACCTCCGTTAAGTTTGCTATAATGTCCAAAGATACGGGCGGAACTTTCCACAAAATGGATCCGTTCGGAAATTTTTGAGGTTATTTGAACTAGGAGGCACGAAACCATGAAGAAAGTAATTTCTCTGGTGCTGGTACTTGCTATGGTCTGCCTGACTCTGGCGTCCTGCGGCAATAACACCACCACATCCAGCGGTACTGACTCTTCCGATGCGAGCCAGACCTCTTCCACCGTGGAAGACACCAGCTCCACCCTCGACAGCTCTGCGGAAACCAGCAGCACTGCCGAAGAGACGAGCACTTCCGGCGAGCCCTTTAAGATTGGCATTCTGGCTCCCGCTGTGACCCACGGTTGGGTTTCCGGCGTGGCTTACTATGCCCAGGCCCGCTGCGATCAGCTGGTGGAGGACGGTACCATCGAGTACAACCTGTTGACCAGCAACAACGCCGAGGAAATGACCGACCAGATCGACCAGCTGAAGACCTGGGGTGCCCAGGCAGTGGTTGCCTATCCCCAGTGGGAAGGTATGGAAGATCCCATCCAGGGTCTGATCGATTCCGGCATTCCGGTTGTGAACTTCGATATCGTGATCGACGCTGACGGCGTGTATCATGTGGCCGGCGACAACGAGGGCATGGGTGCTGCTAGCGCTCAGTACATCGTTGACAAGATCGGCACCACCGGCACTGTTGTCATGCTGAACGTTCCCAGCTCCGGCTCTGTTTCCGAACTGCGTCAGAAGGGCTTCGAAGAGAAGATGGCTGAGATTGCTCCCGATATGACCATTGAGACCTATGCGACCGAGTTTACCCGTGAAGCTGGCCTGTCCGATTTCTCCGACGTACTGGCTGCCAACTCTCAGATTGACGCCGTGTTCTCCATGGACGACGAGACCTCCATTGGCGTGCTCCAGGCCATCGAAGAAGCTGGCCGGACCGACATTAAGGTTGTCACCGGTGGCGGCGGCATGCAGGAGTACTTCCAGATGATGCCCGAGAACCAGGACATCTGGATCCAGTCCACTCTGTACAGCCCCTCCATGATTGAGGACGCTGTGGATATGGCAGTCTCCATCCTGAAGGGTGAAGACGTAGAGCAGGAAGTCATCATCCCCACCACTGTGGTGGATCGTGACAACTGCGCCGACTATCTGGACGAGAGCTCTCCCTACTAAGGAAGACGCCCCAAGGGCGAACAATGGAATGAAAGTTTCAAAAAGGCTATGGCGCGGGCTGCCCATAGCCTTTTTCCAAAGAAGGGGAGGGTGATCCATGACGCTGGAAATGCGCAATATCTACAAATCCTTCGGGGCCAATGATGTGCTCCGGAACATTGATTTTTCCGTCAGTGGGGGAGAGATCTGTGCCCTGCTGGGAGAAAACGGCGCTGGCAAGTCCACGCTGATGAACATCCTGGGCGGGGTATTGTCCGCTGACTCCGGCACCATCCAACTGGATGGGAAACAGGTGACCTTTCACAATCCGGCTGACTCCCTGCAAGCGGGCATTGCGTTCATTCATCAGGAGCTGAACCTGGTCAATGATCTGGCGGTGTTTGAGAACATGTTCATCGGCCGGGAGCTGAAACGGAGGGGCGGCTTGTTGGACGCCAAGACCATGTGTGAGCGATGCCGAGAGGTGTTTAAACGCATGGATGTAGAGTTGGATCCCCGGACCATGGTTCGGGACTTGGACGCCTCTTATAAGCAGATTGTGGAGATTGCCCGGGCGCTTTTGATGGATGCCTCCATTATCATCATGGACGAGCCCACCACCTCCTTGACGGAGCCAGAGATTCAGCGGGTATTTGACATGATGCGTACGGTGCAGAAGCAAGGCGTGGCGATCGTGTTCATTTCTCATAAGCTGAAGGAAGTAATGGAAATCTGCACCCGGTATACGGTGCTGCGAGATGGCGCCATGGTGGCCCAAGGGCAGGTTTCCGACACCAATGTAGACGAGCTGGCCCGATTCATGGTGGGCCACGACGTGCGGACAGAGTCCCTGCGGCGGGAGCGTCAGTTGGGAGAAGAGATTCTCCGGGTGGAACATATGACACAGCCCGGTCATTTTTCGGATATTTCCTTTTCTGTCAAAGCAGGAGAGATTTTAGGCTTTACGGGCCTGTTGGGAGACGGGCGCAGCGAGCTGTTCCAGGCAATATTTGGCAGTGGCGGAAAATACGCTGGCAATGTGTACTTGAAGGGGCAAGAGGTCCGGATCCACAGTACCCAGCAGGCGGTGTCTCTGGGAATTGGGTATGTGCCTCGTGATCGGAAGGAAAACGGAATCATCAAGGACATGAGCATCCTGGAGAACGGGTCCATTGTCACTTGGCCCCGGAATGCCAACTTGGGATGGATTTCCTGGCAGAAAGTCAAAGAAGCCTTTCGCCGTCAGGTGGAGGGCTTGAAGATCAAGATGGACAACGAGGACAACCTGATCGGCAGTTTGTCTGGCGGCAACCAGCAGAAGGTGGTTCTGGCCAAATGGCTGAATGCGGAACCCAAGGTACTGATCTTTGACAACCCCACTCAGGGCGTGGACGTAGGTGCCAAGGAAGATATCTACGATACGATCCTGGACTTGGCCCATCAGGGAATGGCGGTTGTAGTTCTTTCCAGTGAGGCTCAGGAGATCATACGGATTTGCGATCGTGTGCTGGTGTTGTATCATGGACAGGTCCAAGGGGAGCTTGTGGGAAGTGATATGACAGACCAGGAAATTATGCGTCTGGCAACAGGCGGTGGAAACAGCGAAGAGAGGGTGGCCAACAATGGATAACGTTAAGAAAGAAAAGCAGGGGCTTCTAGCCCGCTTCCGGAGATTGTGGAAGACCGCGCCTCTGTTCAGTACGGGAATTGCGTTGATTGTCATGGTCATTGTGCAGACCCTGGCCCTGACCTTCAATTCCAGCTATGACACATTTGGGGGCTGGTTTGCCAATTGGCTGAACAACTGGATTTCCCTGTTGCGTGGCAATGCGGCTATCGGTATCATCTCACTGGGCATGACCTTTGTGATCATTTCCGGCGGGATCGACTTGTCGGTGGGATCGGTGTATGTGGCGGTTGGCGCTTTTACCATGGTCCTTCTCGATTCCGGCCCCAACGGGTGGCTGGGAGCGATTGGCTTGGGCGGGATCCCGGCCATCATCATTGCGCTGATTGCGGCCATGGCTTTTGGCAGTTTGTTGGGCGAGGGCAACGGTTTGCTGATTTCCTACGGAAAGATGCCTCCCTTCATTGCCACATTGGGTTCCATGCAGATTCTGCGCAGCGTGACCCAGTATTTTATGAAGACCCAAAGCCCCACCTTGCCGGACGGCTATAAGGAGATTGCCCGGTTCCAGATTGGCGGGCAACAGTTGATGCCCATTTTGTACTGGGCGATTGCCGCGGTGGTCATGTACTTTATCGCAAACCAGACCACCTTTGGCCGGTATGTGTATGCGATCGGTTCCAATGAGCGGACCACTCGGCTGTCCGGTGTCAATGTCCGGAAGGTGAAGCGCCGTGTGTACGCCTTGACCGGTTTGCTGGTGGCGGTAGCTGCCATTATCCAGACGTCCCGTATTGGCTCCATGGACTATGCCAGCGCAGGCAGTGGCTTTGAAATGGACGCCATTGCCGCAGTAATCGTGGGTGGCACCAGCATGTCCGGTGGACGTGGTTCTGTGATCGGTACCGTATTCGGCACCCTGATTGTGGCGGTGATGAATAATCTGCTGAACCTGATTGGTGTAGACCCCTATTTGAGCAGTGCGTTCAAGGGCGCCATCATCATTTGTGCCGTGTTGCTGCAAAGAAAGGACAACAATTAAAGCTGTGGGAGTTGATTTTTCCCGGCTTGTCCAGTATAATAAAAACAGTCAAAATTCTACCGTTTCGGGAGGCAAAGCTATGTTAGTTTCTGCAAAAGAAATGCTCACTAAGGCTAAGGCAGGTAAATATGCTGTTGGCCAGTTCAACATCAACAACCTGGAATGGACCAAGGCGATTCTGCTCACCGCACAGGAGTGCAACTCTCCTGTGATTCTGGGTGTATCTGAGGGCGCCGGCAAGTATATGTGCGGCTACAACACCGTCACCGGCATGGTGAAGGGCATGTTGGAAACCCTGAAGATCACTGTTCCGGTTGCACTGCATCTGGATCACGGCTCCTATGAAGGCGCTCTGAAGGCCATGGAAGACGGTTTCTCCTCCGTCATGTTCGACGGTTCCCACTATGGAATCGAAGAGAACATTGAAAAGACCAAGGAGATCATTCGTCTGGCCTCCGAGAAGGGCATCTCCGTGGAAGCGGAAGTTGGCGCTATTGGCGGCGAGGAAGACGGCGTTATTGGTGGCGGCGAAGTGGCCGATCCCGATGAGTGCAAGATGATCGCTGACTTGGGCGTGACCATGCTGGCTGCCGGCATCGGCAACATCCATGGTGTGTATCCTGAGAACTGGAAGGGCCTGAACTTTGACGTTCTGGCCAAGATCCAGGAGAAGACCGGCACCATGCCTCTGGTGCTCCACGGCGGTACCGGCATTCCCGCTGAGATGGTCAAGAAGGCCATTACCCTGGGTGTTTCCAAGGTGAATGTGAACACCGAGTGCCAGCTGGCCTTCGCTGCTGCAACCCGCAAGTACATCGAAGAGGGCAAGGACCGTCAGGGCAAGGGCTTCGATCCCCGGAAGCTGTTGGCTCCCGGCACTGAGGCCATCAAGGCTACGGTCAAGGAGAAGATGGAACTGTTCGGTTCTATCGACAAGGCTTAAGAGTTTTACCGAACTATGGGAGAGGGTACGGGATGCCGTGCCCTCTCTTTTTATTGGAAGGTTTGGAATTGGATAAAGGTCAACATGGTGTGGTTGACCAATAGAAAGCCTACTACATTTATGATTTTTGGTGAGTTTTCTTGTGTTTTTCCAGATCCTGTGGTATAATCATAAACATATTATAAGTCTGCTTGTGCCCATTGGGTAGTTGGAACCGATGGGGCGGGCAAACCGGAGGAGAGCATGGAAAGCAAACTGTGCATGAATTGTTTTGCCGAGCTGGAGCATGGTGGAACCTGTCCCGTTTGTGGATGGGACAACACCAAGATTCAGCCTCCCCAAGCCCTGGGTTATTTGACAGAGGTTGCTTCCCGGTACCAGGTGGGGCGCGTCAAAGCAATGAATGGTGAAGGGATCACCTACGCGGCCTTGGATCTGACCACCAGAAAGCTGGTAGAACTTCGGGAGTTTTTCCCGCTCACATTGGTGGATCGGGGAAAGGACCGCTGTATTGTCGTACCCAAAGAGGGGCAAGACGACATTTTTGAAGACTATCTGGACGAATTTATAGCGTTGATGAAGAACGTTAGCCGTCTGCGGGAAGTCTCGGTGGTTCATTCGGTTCTCGATCTTTTTGAAGAAAACTATACAGCCTACGGGGTGTACGAGTATGTTCCCTCTTTGTCTCTGGGGCGTTATGTGGAGAACGAGGGTGGTTCTCTTCCGTGGAACACGGCCAACCGGCTATTCCAGCCGATTCTCACAGCTCTTGGGCTGATCAATGCACTTGGGGTATCCCATTTGGGGATCAACCCGGACAATCTTCGAGTCACCAAAGAGGGAACGCTGTTGATCACCGGTTTTTCCATCAAAGCGGCTCGTCGGGAGGGGACTCCCTTTGTTCCGGACCTGACCCCAGGGTATGCGGCGTTGGAGCAGTACAGCGTCAAAGCGCCCTGCGGGGAAGCCAGTGATGTGTATGGATTTGCCGCCACCTTATTTTTTGCACTGACGGGAAAGCCTCCCATGGAAGCCATGCGGCGGGTGAAAGATGAGCGTTTGATGATTTCCAAAGAGGTTCTCCACTCTTTGCCTCCTTACGCAGTGACTGCCATTGCCAATGCGCTGCAAGTGCGTCCAGATCAGCGGACGGCCAGTTTTGAGCGGTTTAAAACCGAGTTGGCCGCAGCGCCCACTCTGGTCAATGAGGTGGACCAGACAGAGGCTATTCGCCGTATTCCACCCTTGGACATTCACATCCCGCAAGGTAGAGGATTGCCGCCCTTTGTGTGGCTGATTGCTTCGGGGGTTATCACTTTGGTGGCTTTGGTGATTGTGGCGTCGTTCTGGTTGGGAGAGCGGGGCATGTCCTTTGGAGACTTGACCCAGCTGCTTCCTTCCAGCAGTGTGTCCCAGGAGGAAGTCCTGCCCAATCTGGTGAACCAAAATTATGAGGAATGCTTACAGAAAATAGAAAGCGGGGAGTATTCTTTCCAGCTGGAAGTTTCTGCTCAGGAGTTCAACGATTCCGTTGCGGAAGGATGTATCAGCAGTCAGAATCCCTTTGCAGGAGAGCCCATTCCCGAAAATGGAGTTGTGGTAGTTACCGTGAGCAAAGGCAGCGCTCAAAGGACTTTACCCAGTTTTACCGGGGTGAGCTATGACAGCTTGGAGAAGATTCTCACAGAGAATGGGTTTGTCCCTGAACGGGTGGAGGAAGCCAGTGAAGATGTGGAAGCGGGTTACGTGATTCGTTATCAGGATCACGAAGCTGGTGACACTCTGGATTATGGGACCACCGTTACTGTAGTGGTCAGTTCTGGGGCGGCAGCCCAGTGAAAGGGGGAGAAATCCAATGCCCAATGTTTCTGAGAAGAAAATGAAACTGTTGTATTTGCTTCGGATGCTGTTGGAACAGACCGACGATCAGCATGCTTTGAGTCTTCCCCAGATGTTGGAAGAGTTGGAGGCCCAGGGAATTCACGCAGAGCGCAAAAGCCTCTATGACGACTTGGAAACCTTGCGGCATTTTGGTATTCCCATTGAGACCAGAAAAAACCGTAATTTTGGATATTATGTTTCCCAGAGGATTTTTTCCCCCAACGATCTTGCGTTGCTGTTGGAGGCTTTACGAGAGGCGCCCTTTCTGTCTCAGCGGCGGATTTCTCAGCTGGAGAAAAAGATAGCCACACTGTGCAGCCGGTATCAGTGGGAGCAGCTCCAGGAAAAGGCAAAAGAGGGAAAGAAAGTGGACCTGGAACTGGAGGAGTCTGAATCTCAGGAAGAACCCGAGTCCCAACCTTCTCCCGCTGGCCAGTCGGTAGAGGAGCTTCTTATGTGGGCGATGGAGCGGGATGTCCAGGTGATTTTTCAGCGTCAGGAATGGCGCTTGAACAGTTCTGGCAAGCTGGCCCGTTCCGTGCGCTCCGTGACGGTGAGCCCTTGGGAGATTCAGCGATTTGGTGGGATAGTGCGTTTGCTGGGATATGACAGTGAAGCAAAGCGTTTTTGTTCCTTCCCACTGGGAGAGATTTCTCAACCGGAATTTTTGAGCCAGCCCCGAGAGGGAGAAAAGTATTTGCCCTCCGCGGAGCGGTTGACTTTGGAGTTTCCCGCGGCCCGACTCAATCAGGTGGCCAGTTATTTTGATGGGGCGTTGACAGTGGAGCCTTTTGGGAAGGGCAAAATTCGTTCCGTGGTTTACGCAAAATTGGATAGAGTGTTTCAGGCATGGCTGTTTGCAAACGGGCCGGAAATCAAGTTGGCGGCGCCGAAAAAAGCGGTGGAACAGTTTCGGGAGCGGGCAAAAGCTCTCGCTAAAGCCTACAAATCTTAAAGGGTAGACCGGTCTCTTGTGAGGCCGGTTTTTGTTTTGGGGAGAGAAATCCGGCAAGCACCTCCATAGAGGATCCCGAAGATACCTCCGCAAAGAGCGGTTTGACAGGCGATTTCCCAAAGAGGATGGGAAAAGGAGACACCTTGCAGCAACCAATTTCCTGTGAGCACGGAAAGGGCTGTGCAGGCCAGAGGGAGTCCAATGTGCCGCAGAAAGGAAAGACGTACCTGGGTCACTTTCAGGAGCCGGTGGAGGCTCAGAGAAGCGTTAAAGATGGTGCTGAAGAAGAGAATCCCCACGTAGCTTTCCATGCCAAAGAAACGGAGAAAACACAGCACAAGAACTACCCGGATCAGAGAGTCAGAAAAATTGTATTTCATGGAGTTAAACTGTTCATCCAGGCCCTTAAGCAGGCTGTCCACCACCACATCCAAATAGACCAGAGGGGCCAAAGGTGCCAGTACCTGTAAATAGGTTCCGGCGCTGTTGCTGTGATAAAAGGCAGCGCCCCACCGATCTCCGAAGAACAGAAAGACCCCGGCGAAAAACATGCCAAACGCCAGGGCAAGCCGCACGGCTTTCCCGGTGATATGGGCCACCGCCCGCCGGTGATGGAGTTCTCGCTCCTTGGCAATCTTGGGGATCAATAGGGAGGCGAAAGAAGTCAGCAGGGAAGAGGGAAAGTAGAGCATGGGCATGGCCATGCCCTGAAGGAGTCCATATTGGGACAGAGAGGCGCTGTAGCTGAGACCAAACTTTTGCAGTTCCTTGGGGATCAAAAGATTTTCCCCCGTGTTGAGCAGGCTTCTTGCGGCGGAGCTCAAGGTGCAGGGGAGGGCAATGTGTGCCAGGCCGTGAAGGACCCCTTGGCTTTTTTCCTTTTGAGAAGGGGTGTTGCGTTTGAGACTTCTCCGGTAGGCAGTCCAGCTGCAAAGGAAGGAAGTGGCCTCTCCCAGAGTGGAGGCCAGCATGGCGGCAAAGCAGGCGGCTTCCAGGCTTTGGGGAGCGAAATACCAGAAGAAAAATACCGTGGCACCAATGGTCAACACCTGTTCGATTCCATCAGAAAAGGCAGTGGAGAGGGATTCGTCCACAGCCAGGAAATAGCCTTTCATACAGGTGCAAAGAGACATGAAGGGAAGCCCTACTCCCAGAATCCGCAGGCAGGGGGCTGCCAAGGGATCACCCAGAAAAACAGTGGCAGCTGGGCCTGCCAGGAAGAACAGCAGAAGGGCGATGGATAGACTGATGGAGAGACAAAACAGAAAGCAACGAGCTACTGTAGAGCGGATGACCTGCCGTTTTTCGGTGGCGATGGCGGCGGAAACCATGCGGGTGACGGCCAAACTGATTCCGGAGGTGGAGAGGGTGACGGTCAGCAGGAAGACGGAGAAAATCAGCTGATACAGTCCCATGCCGGCGGATCCCATTTCCTGGGAGAGAAAGGACCGATACCCCATATTGGTAATGCGCAAAAACAGGGACACCGCTGTGAGCACAGCCCCTTGAAAGAGAAACTTTCGTTTTGTCATAGAGCCTCCGCGGTTGCAATGGGATAAAGAATAAGGTATAATGGCCCAAAAGGCTGGAGAGAATCGAGGAAAAATCCATGAATGAAAATTGGACCGAATTGAAAATTGAAGTGCCTGCCCAGCAGGCGGATTTAGCTGGGGACATTGCCAATATGGTAGTTCCCTATGGCATTTATATGGAGGACTATTCCCACTTAGAAGAAGAGGCCATGGAGATAGCCCATATCGATCTGATCGACGAAGAATTGCTTCAGAAAGACCGTACCAAAGCCATTATCCACATCTATATCAGTCCGGAAGCCAATCCCGGAGAGGCCATTTCCTTTTTGGAGGAGCGGTACAAGGCAGAGGGCATTCCCTTTTCCATTGGGCAGGATTCCTGTGTGGAGGAAGACTGGATCAACAATTGGAAACAGTATTTCAAGCCCATTCCCGTGGGGGAGAAGCTGTTGATTCGACCCTTGTGGGAGGAGGAATACGATGCTCAAGGCAGGACGGTGCTCCATCTGGAGCCGGGTCTTGCTTTTGGAACGGGGACACATGAAACTACCCGTCTGTGCCTGGAGTTGATTGAAAAATATCTGAAGCCGGGTGTAGATTTCCTGGACATGGGATGTGGCAGTGGGATCCTTTCGGTTGCAGCCTTGCTGTTGGGGGCGAAATCCGCAGTGGGAGTGGATATCGATCCTTTGGCGGTGAAGACAGCTCAGGAAAACGCCAAAACCAATGGAGTTGAAGATCGGTTTACCGGAATTTGCGGGAATCTGGCAGAAAAGGTTACCGGCAAATTTCAGGTAGTGGCGGCCAATATTGTAGCGGATGTTGTTATCCTTTTGAGCAAGGATGCTCCCCGGTTCCTGGATCGGGACAGTGTGTATATTGTCAGCGGCATTATTGATACCAGAGAACAAGATGTACTGGATGCTCTGTCCGACACGTTCCAGGTGTTGGAGCGTCGGGAGGAAAAAGGCTGGGTGGCCATGGCCATGAAGCTGAGAGACTGAGAAAAAGAAAGGGGAGGAAAACATGGAAGTAAAGGTGTTGGAGACGCCCAGACTGGTGCTGCGTCCCTGTCGAATGGAGGATTTGGAAGTCTTTCACCGGTATTGTGCCAATCCCCAGGTAGGTCCCAATGCAGGTTGGAAACCCCATGAAACCCTGGAAGAATCCCGGAAGATCCTGGAGGACTGGGTGAAGGGCAGCGAGCAGGAGGGCATCTGGGCTATTGAGGAGAAAAATCTGGGACAAATGGTGGGGTCCATCGGACTCCATATGGATGGTCTTCGGCCTGGTGTCCCCAATTGCCGGATGATGGGTTACGCGTTGGCCCAGGAACAGTGGGGCAAAGGTCTGATGACAGAAGCGGCCCAAGCACTGCTCCGGTATGCTTTTGACACTTTGGGGCTTGCTTTGGTGACCATCAATCACTACGCCTACAATGCCCGTTCCCGCCGGGTGATTGAAAAGTGCGGTTTCACCTATGAAGGGACTTTGCGGCAAGGCGTAGGGCTGTATGATGGCCGGGTAGAGGATCTCTGCTGCTATTCCATGACGGCTGTGGAGTACTGGGCTGGCCAAAAGGATGAGTAAAAACAGATGAAAAAAGGGGCTGTTGCGCTACGCAACAGCCCCTTTCGGCAGTTTACAGGAAAACTGCTCTAGATCTGCCAACCGGCTCAGGGAGAGTCTATGATCGTATAAAACACAGGAGTTCAGTCTCAGGTGTCCTTGGCGGGATCTCAGGAAAAATCTCTTTGATCCATAGTAATTTCCTGGCGGATCAATTCCTCGCCGGTAGCATGATCCTTGACTACCAGGGTGAGCACTTCCTCAAAGGCGGGAAGGTAATTGTCTGTGGGATCCAGATAGACCCGATAGGAGTAATAGGGATAATGGGCTAATTTTTCGCCCCAGAAGGGGGAGGACTCATCCCAGAACCAGTTGTCCTGTCCGTACTTGGTGCCGTACTGGGAAACGGTAGACCCAATCAAGTCTCCGTCGCAGTTGTAAAGCTCCACCAGAATTTCCCGGTAGTCATTTTCTGTGAGAAGGGAAACTTCCCAAGAGCCCCCTCCCCGGGAGAAGGATACAGCAGCGGGAAACAGTCCATTGACAAACTTGGGGTTGAGATTTCCGAACAGGTCACTTTTCGCATACCAGCTGAGGTATTGGTAGCGGAAGGGGTAGTCCAGATCCAAAGCACCCCCATCGTCGTAGGTAGTGGTGGGGGAGGCGGTTGCCTGTTCCAAATCGATGGTGTACTCTGCCAAAACCGATTCTTGCTGGGAATCCTCATAGATTCGCAGGATCACCTGTTTGGTACCGGCAGGGGCTCCGTCAAAATACAGGGTGCAGGTTTGTTCCACGGAATCCCAGGGGTTGTATCCCCCTTCGTCGGTGCTCTTGGACAAATCAAAGGGAATCTCGTTTCCGTCGGGGGTGTAAAGCACCGGCTCTCCCTTGGCCAAATGAAACTCTGTGGTGCCCCAGGCAGGAAGGGTAACCTTGCAGCTGATCTCCGTGGGAATAGCCTGGATTTCCAAAAGTTTCATCCCATTGTCGGAGGCGGTGTCCACCGAGAAGTTGTAATTGGAGCTGGTGTCCACAGTTACGGAGAAGGACACTTCCCAATTGGCATCCAGTTGGGAAGAGGTATCCTTGGTAGAACTCTCTTTCCCCATCAAAGACGGGATGGAAAGATCTATCTGGAGCGCGTCTCCCTGTTCCTTGTGTTCAGGCAAGGAGGCCACTACAGTGCCCACAAAGGCTTCGTCCTTCTGCTGAAATAAGACAGGGGACCCTGTTTCCGGGAGAGATTCTCCGTTGACAGACAGAGAGAAAGAGTCTGGAAAAAACAGATATTCATATTGTTCTGTCAGCGATTGAGGAAGAAGGACCTTGACAGTAAAGCACACTCGTTCCCCATCGGAAAAGGCCTGCATAATTTTCAAAGTGCTATCTCCACTTTGTGCAATTATATTGACATCCTGGACTTCATAGGTATCCAGATTGGTGCCGTGGGGTGATTTGCTTCCCGAGGCGGTTTGGAACGCCTGGTTAACCTGGCGGAAGAAGTGGCCCACGCCGGGCAAGTTTTCAGCCACAGCAGGGAGTATGGTGTTGACCTCGCACAGCATCACACAACAGAGAGCAAAGACCGTTGCAGTGACCCACAGTGCTTTATGGGATCTTTTTTTCACACAGGGTTCGTATTGGGGTCCCAGCATCTGATATGTTTTCTCGATGCGTTCTGTGGCTTGGGGTGTCAAGTTCCGGCGGGGAATTTCCTGGTGCAGCTGTTCCAGAAAAGCAGCATCTCGTTTCATAGAGCTTCTCCTTTCTCTTCCAAATAAATTTGTTTAAAGCGATCCCGGCTTCGGGAGAGTCTGGTACGTACAGCTCCCTCGGAGAGGGACAAGGCATCGGCAATCTGCCGGACGCTGAAGTCGTCGTAATAAAAAAGAGACAGGATCAATTGATCTTGAGTGGACATCTGTCCCATGGCGTGATGGATATCCAGGGCGGTGTCCCAATCGGGTTCCGCAGCATCTTCCGGCAAGGACTGTCCCAAAGAGAAATGGCACTGACTTCGTTGAATATCCCTGCATTTGTTCAAGAGGATTTTCACCAGCCAAGTTTTAAAATACCGATCTTGGCGCAATTCTGGAAGATGTTCCCAGCAGGCTAAAATAGTATCCTGAATGGCGTCTAGAGCGTCCTCTTCCTGATGGAGGATCAACATGGCAGAATGATAAAGAAGCTGCCGGTGAAGGTCCATCAATAGGATAAATGCATTCTTGTCTCCTTTTTTCGACCGTTTGACCAGGTCCGTCATTTGAGTCTCCCTCCTTTCACATTCATTCATTAGTCGGAGTGGGGGAGGAAAAGGTTACAGTTTCTTTGGAGGAAAAGAGAAAAGAAAAAGCCCCCCGCGTTTCCACGGAGGGCTCTTTAAGTTTTACATTTACAGGTTGTCCTTCAGCCAGGCAACGTCTTCTTTCAGGCAGGTAATCCGATCTTTCCCACCGTAAGAGGCTTCCCGCTCTACCACATACAGGACGTTGTCCCGTTGGGCATCGGCAGCAGCCTTAACGGCTTTCCAGTCCACAATTCCCGTGCCGGTGGGAACATTGAGTTTCCCACGCTCTTCCATCCGTTTTTTGAATTCCGGAGGAATAATCAAGTTGCCGTTCTCATCCCGCTCAAACTTGGGACGAGGCATGGGAGGATCATACCGGGAACGAGGAGTTCCGCAGCCAATCACCGCGCTGTTTTCCTTTACATGGATTGCAGCAAAGCGTCCGGCATATTTCTGAATATACGCGACGGGATCGACGCCGGCGGCAGAAGCCCACCCGCAGTCAAGCTCGAAAGCGACAGTTTCAGGATCGGTATTCTCGATGACCCAGTCCAACAGGTATTTCCCCTCATCCACGAAGAATTCGTTGGTGTGGTTGTGATACCCGATGGTAATCCCATACTGCTTGGCCATCTGTCCAAACTTGTTGAGATCTGCTGCAACTTCTTTGGCTTCTTCGGCCGATTTAAAAGGAGTCATGGGGCAGGCAACAAATTTCATGCCGGTTTTTGCCAGGTAGGGAAGGTCTTGCTCCATGAAATCAAAAGCAACATGGGCACCGACCGCCTTGACGCCGGATTCTTCCAGTGTCTTAACCACATCCTCAACGGGGATGTCTGCATAATCCCGAACAAATTCAACACCTGCATACCCCATTTCCCCGGCGCTGCGAATCTTGTCCAAGAAGGAAAGCTCGCATTCCATGCCAAAGGAGAAGAGCTGCAAATTTACATTATTCATTCTTCAAATACACCCTCGAATAGTACCAAAATTTTCTAGCTATCTCAGATTAGTCAAAGTACACGGGCTTGCCGGTCTTGGAGGACTGATAGATAGCATCCAGAATCTTGGTTACCACGAAAGCCTGATCAGCGGTGACGAACAGTTCGCCTTCGCCGCGCAGAGCCTTAACCCAGATCTCATGCTCCTTGGAAACGGGAGCGGGACCCTGGCTGAAGCCGGGAATGTAGGAATCGACCTTCTTGCCGACCATGGTGATAGCAGGCTGGCTGCCCACCACATGGTTCAAACGGACCTGACCGGTCAGAGTATCCAAACCGCCCTTGGTGCCGGCCAACAGAGTGGTAGCCTCGTTGTTGGCGCCAGCTTCCTCAGCCATGTTGATGGCCCAAGCAGCACGCAGGTTGATAACAGCACCGTTCTTCATCTTGATCATACCCACAGCGGAATCTTCCACATCGTAGGTCTTGTTGTTCCAGTTGTTCTGGTTGCCCATACGGTCAACCTGGCCCTGATACTCAGGATCCAGCAGGGTGCCCAGCTTCTCGAAGGAAGTGCCAACCACATAATCCACATCGTAGTTGTTCATCAGGAACAGGGTCAAATCCAGTGCATGGGTGCCGATGTCGATCAGGGGACCGCCGCCCTGCTTGGACTTGTCGGTGAACACGCCCCAAGTGGGAACGCCACGACGACGCAGGTAAGTAGCCTCAGCATAGTACACATCGCCCAGCCAACCGTCGTCCACAACCTTCTTGGCGACCTGGTTTACGGGGAAATGACGATACTGATAGCCGATGGTCAGCATCTTGCCGGTACGATCGCGAGCGTCCAGCATCTTCTGAGCGTCAGCGGGAGTAGCAGCCATGGGCTTCTCGCAGAGAACATGCTTGCCAGCTTCCAGAGCAGCAACGGTGATTTCGCAGTGAGCCACGTTGGGGGTCAGCACATGCACAGCGTCGATGGTGGGGTCAGCCAGCAGTTCGTGATAATCGGTGTAAACTTTGGCATCGGGAGTGCCATACTCTTTAGCAGCCTTCTCGGCGCGCTCGGGGATCAGGTCGCAGAATGCGCACATATCCACATACTCTTTCTGCTGGGCCATGCCAGGGAAATGCTTTCCGTTAGCGATGCCGCCGCAGCCGATGAAGCCAATCTTCAATTTTGCCATTGGGATCTCCTCCTAAATATTCCACACGTTCAAAGTCGTGTGTTGATTACGCTCATATTTTAGTACATCTTTTTTGAAATGTAAAGGGATTTCCGCCGGATTTTAGAAAAGTTTCTATAAAACTTCGAGAAAAGTCTCAAAATTCCAGGTCCATCTCAATACTGGCGGCCCCAGTATACCATGTGCTTGGCGGGCTTGCCGCAGCAGACACAGACGTCTGAAAGATGCTCTTCTTCGAAGGGGATGCAACGGGATTTCACGCCGCCAGTTTCATCCTTGATCTTGTCTTCACAGGCGCTGTCACCGCACCACATCGCCTTGATAAATCCGGGCTTATTTTTAGCGGTGTCCAGAAATTCCTCATAGGTGGTGGCAGTGAAGGTTTTTGCGTGGAGGTTGTCCAGAGCCCGCTGATACATAGCGTCGTGAAGGGCGGCCAGGGAAGCTTCCACTGCGCTTTCCAGCTGATCCAGGGGAACAATCTGCTTTTCACGAGTATCCCGGCGAACCAACACACATTGATTCTGTTCCATGTCCTTGGGACCAATTTCCACCCGCAGGGGCACACCCTGCATTTCGTACTGGGCGTACTTCCAGCCGGGGGAGTTGTCGCTGTCGTCCAGCTTGACCCGGAAGTTTTGAGACAACCGGTCGTAGAGTTCCCGAGCCTTGTCCAGAACACCGGGCTTGTGCTGGGCAACAGGGACAATGGCAACCTGAATGGGGGCGATTTTCGGGGGAAGAACCAGACCGTTGTCGTCTCCGTGGACCATGATCACCGCGCCGATCATCCGGGTGGAAACGCCCCAGGAAGTCTGGAAGGGAGTCTGGAGCTTGTTGTCTCTGCCGGTAAAGGTGATTTCAAAGAGTTTGGCAAAGTGGTCGCCAAAGAAATGGCTGGTACCGCCCTGCAGGGCAACACCGTTGTG
>UQQZ01000018.1 GCA_900543305.1 uncultured Oscillospiraceae bacterium | reverse complement strand
CCCCGCCTGCCGCCTCTGTCCCCGAAACTGCGGAGTTCCCCGGGGGACAGAAGGAAAAGGTGTGTGCCGCAGAGGAGAAACCCTGCGCATAGCCCGGGCTGCCCCCCATTTTTGGGAGGAGCCCCCCATCAGTGGGACCCGCGGTTCGGGGGCGGTGTTTTTTACCGGCTGTCCTCTGGGCTGCGTTTTCTGTCAGAATGGGGAAATCAGCCACGGGGATAATCTGGGAAGAGAAGTGACGCCCGAGGAATTGAGCGCCATTTTCTTTTCTCTGGTGGAACAGGGGGTCCACAACATCAACTTGGTGACCCCCACCCACTTTGTGCCCCAGATCCGGAAAGCTCTGCTGATCAAGCGGCTTCCGGTGCCGGTGGGGTACAACACCTCCGGCTATGAGCGGCCCGAGACCCTGCGGACTTTGGAAGGGCTGGTGGACATCTATCTGCCCGACTACAAGTACGAGGATCCCCTGCTGGCCCAGCAGCTGTCCCGAGCAAAGGATTATCCGGAAGTGGCCCGGGCGGCTATCCGGGAAATGGTGCGGCAGGTAGGCGCTCCTGTGTACGGGGAAGACGGCCTCATGAAGCGGGGTGTGCTGATCCGCCACCTGATCCTGCCGGGCCACACAAAAAATTCCATGGCGGCTCTGGGACGCATCCGGGAAGAGTTCCCCGGGATTCCCGTAAGCCTCATGGCACAATACACCCCCTGTGGGAACCTGGATGAGTTCCCGGAGCTGCAGCGGCCTATTACCCGGCGGGAACTGGACAAGGTGGAAGATGAGTTGTTCCGCCTGGAGCTGGACGGGTTTGTCCAGTCCCGGTCCGCCAAGGGAAAACAGTACATTCCCGACTTTCTGGAAGGAAAGGACGAAACGTCATGAGAATTCATGTGGAGCAGCGTTCGGCCCTGGAAAAAATCTTTTTGGACCGGGAAAACCTGGCCCCGGATTGCCGGCATACAAGCTGCCTGGGCGGGGAAGAGGTTTCCTGGCAGGTGGTGCTGGGCCTGGAAGGCTGGGGCACGGCTCCGGTACAGGTGCAGGTGGACTCTCCTCTAGGGAGTCTGGTGGAGCTGTATCAGGTGGAACAGGTGCCCTGCGCCCTGCCAGCCTATCCTGCTGCCCGGGATGAAAACTATCTGAGGACCGCCCCGGGGTTGTTTCCCGATCCCCTGGTTCCCCTGGAGGGAAATGTGGTGGAGGTGAGTTCCTTTCTGCCCCGGGTGCTGTGGGTGAATGTGAAGGTCCCCAAGGGCTATCCTGCCGGGACATATCCGGTGCATTTGCAGTTTACCCAAGGGGAGGACTGGGGGGAATGCACCCATACCCTTCAGGTGATCGGCGCAGATCTTCCGGTGCAGAAGCTGCTGTATACCCAGTGGATGCACGGGGATTGCCTGGCAGACGCTTACGGGGTGGAGATTTACTCTCCCGCCCACTGGAAGCTGTGGGAGCAGTATCTCCGGGTGGCGGCAGAGGAAGGGGTCAATCTGGTGCTGACACCTATTTTTACTCCGCCTCTGGATACGGAGCCGGGAATGGAACGCCCCTGCGTCCAGTTGGTGGACGTAGAGCGGGAAGGGGACCGGTACCGGTTTGGCTTTGACCGGTTGGGACAGTTTATCGCCGTGGCCCGGCGGTGCGGGGTAGAGCGGTTTGAAATGGCCCACCTGTTTTCCCAGTGGGGAGCGGAATTTGCCCCCAACATTTACGGCACGGAGCAGGGGATCCGGCACAGACTGTTCGGATGGGATACCCCCGCCTCCTCTCCGGCTTACCGGAACTTCCTGGCACAGTTTTTGCCGGAGCTTGTAAACTTCCTGGGAAAACAGGGCCTGGAAGGAAAAGTGGTATTTCATATCTCCGACGAGCCGGGCAAGGAGCACCTGGATTCCTACCGGCGCGCCAAGGAGATGGTAAAGCCTTATTTGGGAGATTTCCCCTTGTACGATGCTTTGTCCGACCCGGCCTATTAGGACAGCGGCTTGGTGGACCATCCGGTGGCGGCTTCCAACCACATCGGTCCCTTTTTGGAACGGCAGGTGCCGGGACTCTGGACCTATACCTGCTGCGGTCAGAACGTGGAGGTGGGAAACCGGTTTTTGGCCATGCCCTCTGCCCGGAACAGAATTCTGGGCTGGCAGCTGTATAAGTTCCGGCTGTCGGGATTTCTCCATTGGGGGTACAATTTCTGGTACAGTCAGAACTCCCGGCGGAAACTGGATCCCTGGCAGGTTACCGACGGGGGAGGCGCTTTTCCCGGAGGAGATCCCTTCTCGGTGTATCCGGGCAAGTCGGGGCCCATCCAGTCCCTGCGGCAGAAGGTGTTTCATCAGGGCCTTCAGGATCTCCGTGCCCTGGAGCTTGCCCAGTCCCTAACGGGCAAAGATCCCGGGGAACAGGTGCTGCCCGGATACGGGGAAATGACCTTTGCCCGGTATCCCCAAGAGGCGGAGACCCTCTTGAAAGCCCGGGAAGCCCTGAACCGTCTCGTGGAACGGTATCTGTAAGCCGGGACCTCCCAGGAAATTGTGGAGTTGTGCCGGGAACTGGCCCGGCGAGAGAACCATTTTGGACACAGGAGGCAAGTCAACTATGATCCAATCCTTGTTTGATTTCATTGAACATTCCCCTACTGCCAGTCATGGAGTGGCCACGGCCCGAACCATGTTGGAGCAGGCCGGATTCCGGGAATTGTTGGAAACGGAACCCTGGGAACTGGAAGCGGGGAAAGGCTATTATACCACTCGGGGAATGAGTTCCCTGGTGGCGTTCCGAATTCCCAAACGGGATTTCCACGCATTTTCCGTGGTAGCTCCTCACCTGGATTCCCCTTGTTTTAAGGTAAAGGAAAGTCCGGAGCTGTCCGTGGATGGGCACTACACCAAGCTGAACACAGAGGTGTACGGAGGCACCACCCTGACCCACTGGATCGACCGGCCCCTGTCTGTGGCAGGACGGCTGGCAGTGGCCACAGAGGAAGGGGTCAAAGGGATGCTTGTAGATATTCCCCGAGACCTGCTGATGATCCCTGGCGTGGCCATCCACATGAACCGGGGAGTCAATGAAGGCCAAAAGCTGGATCCTCAAAAGGACACCCTGCCCCTGCTGGGCGGGGAGGGAATCTGTCTCCGAGAACTGGTAGCTCAGGAGGCGGGCGTTTCTCCGGAGAATGTGCTCTCCTGGGATCTGTACCTGTATCATCGGGCCCGTGGCACCGTGTTCGGGGCCAAGAAGGAGTTCCTGGCAGCCCCCAGACTGGACGACTTGGAGTGCGCCTTTTCTGCGGTGACCGCCTTCCTGGCGGGAGAAAATGGGGAAAATGTCACCGTGTGCGCCCTCTTTGACAACGAGGAAATCGGCAGCCTGACCCGTCAGGGGGCGGATTCCACGTTCCTGGGAGATGTGCTGGAGCGGATCTGTCTGGGAACGGGGAAGGACCGGCAGGGAATGATGCAGGCCATTGCCGGCGGATTCCTGCTGTCCGCAGACAATGCCCACGCGGTGCATCCCGACAGCCCCGAAAAATCTGACTTGACCAACCGTTGTTATTTAAACGGCGGCGTGGTGGTCAAGCACAGTCCCCGGTATGCCACCGACGCCCTGACCGCAGGAATTTTCCAGCGGATCTGCCAGAAAGCGGGGGTGCCGGTCCAGGTATATTACAACAACTCCAAGATTCCCGGAGGCGGAACTCTGGGAAATCTGTCCGGATCCCATGTGGCGCTTCCCACCGTGGACATCGGATTGCCGCAGCTTTCCATGCACTCTCCCTATGAAACGGCAGGCGCCGAGGATCTGGAGTACATGGTGCGGGCCATGAAGGCCTTTTATGAGACGGTGATTACCTGTCAGGGACGGGATACCTACCAAATCCAGTAAGTACTCCCCTGTCTTTGGGGGGTGAGTTTATCCGGAGAACTGCCGGGGGCCTTGATACCCGAGACTCTTTTCCGGAAAGCACAGCAATGCCAAAGTGATAGGAAAAAAGGAGGAAGCTGTATGTTACAGGGTAAGGCCCAGAAGGACTGGGCAAATCGGTCGGTGTTCTACCAGATCTATCCCATGGGATTCTGCGGGGCGCCCTTTGAAAATGACGGAGTGACTGTGAACCGCATTTCCAAAGTGAAAGAGTGGATTCCCCACCTGCAGAAACTGGGCATTGGGGCCATCTACTTCTCCCCGGTGTTCGAATCGGACACCCATGGGTACGACACTCGGGATTACCGGAAAATCGACTGCCGTCTGGGCACCAACGAGGATTTCAAGGAAGTTTGCGATGCCCTTCACGAAGCGGGAATCCGAGTGGTGCTGGATGGAGTTTTCAACCATGTGGGCCGGGGTTTCTGGGCCTTCCAGGATGTGAAGCAGAACCGGGAAGCCTCTCCCTATAAAGATTGGTTCCACATCAATTTCGGGGGCAACAGCGGCTACAATGACGGATTCTGGTATGAAGGCTGGGAAGGTCACTACGAGCTAGTGAAGCTGAACCTGCAAAACCCCGCGGTGGTGGATCACCTGCTGGATTGCGTGGGCCAGTGGATGGAGGAATTTTCCATTGACGGCCTGCGGCTGGATGTAGCCTACCTGCTGGACGAAAATTTCATGCGCCGGCTTCATGCCTACACCCGGGAGCGGGACGAAGGCTTTTTCCTGGTGGGAGAGATGATCCATGGGGATTACAAGCGCATTGTGAACCCGGAAATGCTGGACAGCGCCACCAATTACGAGTGCTACAAGGGCCTGTACTCTGCCTTCAATTCCCTGAACATGTTTGAAATCGCCCATTCTCTGGCCCGTCAGTTTGGACCGGAACAGTGGACCCTCTATAAGGGAATGCACCTGTTTTCCTTTGCGGACAACCATGATGTGACCAGAATTGCCAGCATTCTCCAGGATAAAAAGCAAATTTTCGGCCTGTATGCGGTTTTGTTTTGTATGCCCGGCATTCCCTGCATCTATTACGGCAGCGAATGGGGTGCCCTGGGAGAGAAGCACCAGGGAGATCCCGCGCTGCGCCCCTGTTTTGAAAAGCCCCAGGAAAATGAGCTGACAGAATTCCTGGGCAAGCTTGCTAAGATCAAATCCGAGAGCCGCGCTCTGGATTATGGGGACTACAAGAATCTGACTTTGCGGAACAAACAGTGGATTATGGTGCGCCAGTGCCCGGAAGAGACCATGATCCTGGCTGTCAATGCCGAAGAGAACCCCTGCCAGATGGAGTGCGCCTATCACGGTCCTACCACCGAACTGTTGACCGGAGAGAAAACCAGTCTGAACGGTACTGTGGAACTGAAGGGCTATGAAGTGAAAATCTATAAAATGGGTTAACCCCAAAATGGAACTCCCTCGAGCCAACCGGCCCGGGGGAGTTTTTGCGAGTGCAGTTGTTACGGATAGACTACCCCATCCTGGGCGGTCCAGAGAAGGGTGCCGTACTGGGCCAGTTCTTCCTCTGAGCTGGGGGCGTCCAGAGAGGTATAGTAGTATACCTCTTGAATCTCCCCCCAGGGAAGCTCGTGGGAGGGAGAAAAGGAATCTATCAGGGAATCCTCCCAAACATCGGATTGTTTCACTTCCTCCAGAAACTCTTTTTGCTCTTCCCCATACAGGTCATACCAGGCTTTTTCCGTAAGGGGGTAACTGAGATCCCAAGAAGTGGTTTTTGCATATCCGTGCATCCATCCGTCAATCAGGTTGATGGGTGTGTAGGAACAGTAGAAAATCAGGATAGGTTCTCCCAAAAGCTCGCCGGTTTCCTCGTTCCATCCTCCCGATGCGGTGGGAATGAAGCAGCTGACAGAGGATGTGGAAAAGGGACTTTCCAATTTCAGCAGCAATTTTCCATCTTCCACCGATACCTCTTTTACCGTTTTTTCCGGAGAGGGGATGATGGTGTAATTGATCAGAAACATTCCCAGGGCGAAAGAAACAAGCAAGGTAAGGGATATGGCCGCCGCCGCAACCTTTACCCATCTCCGGCGAAGGGTGCGTTTTACCTTTTTTAACCCCTGGGACTTATGTTCCTCCTTTTCCTTTTCAACCTGAGGCCAGGGGGAGTCTTCCAGCTTGTGAAATGCCTCCTGGCAGTTTTCGCAGTCTTTCAGGTGTTCCTCAATCATGGCACAGCTTTCCGGGGAGCACACATTGTCGTGGTACAGGGGCAGCAGGTCTTGGATTACAGAACAAGGGACTTTCATACCAATTCCTCCTTGATCTTCATTCTGGCCCGGTGGTAAGTCACCCGGGCCCAGCTTTCGGTTTTGTCAAACAGCCCGGCGATTTGGGCGAAGCTCAGTTCCCCAAAGGTCCTGAGCCAGAATACTTCCCGGTAGGGTTCCGGCAGCGTGTGAAGCACCCGGTGGATGTGCAGGGCTTCCTCCCGGTCTCCCAACCGCTGTTCCAAATCCTCGGGATCGGGCCAGTCTTCGGAAAGAGGCGGGGCAGTTCGCTTTTGTTTTTTCAGCAGGGAGAAGTAGGTGTTTTTGGCAATCTGGCAAAGCCACACTTCCAGGCGGCATTCCCCGTGGAAGGAATCAATGGCTTTCAGGGCTTTGAAAAAGGATTCCTGGGCAATTTCCTCCGCCAAGGAAGGGTCATGGCTCAAGTGCAGGCAATAGCCAAATACCATGTCGTAATACGCCGAGTAGATCCTCTCGAAATCCTGCATCTCCTCACCCCGCTTCTATCTTTAAGACTGCCGGATCCCCTATTCGTTACAAAAAATTTTCCTGTTTTCCATATTCCCAGCATACCAGACCCCAAGGCTTTTGAAAAGGGCAAAACTCCCCGTTGCGCTTTGAAAAAAAGGCAGGTATAATCGAACCAAAGAAACCTTTTCGGGAGGTGCCGGTATGAATCTGTTTCTCTATTCCTGCGTAGGGGTGCCCCTGTGGTGCGCCATCTTTGCCCTGTACTTCATCCTGCGGCGGGAAAAGCTCATGAAGGAAAGCCTCATTGCCAAGTGCGCGGGCAGTTTCATTGCCGTGGGCAGCGGGGGATTGGGGCTGACTCTTTCCGGGAAAAATCCCTTTTTGGAGCCGGTGTTCTGGTTTTTCGTGCTGTGCACTTTGGCGGACGCCCTGTTGGAGATCAACTTCATTCCCGGAATGCTGGTATTCGGAGCGGGCCATGTGTGCCTGGTAATCTGGCTGTGGACCGTGGTTTCTCCCACTTGGTGGAGTCTGATCCTCTGGATCCTGGCATACGCCTTGACTGCCTTGATGTTCCGGAAGGAACTGCCCACTCTGGGCAAGCAGACTGTGCCCTTTCTTCTGTACCCTGCCCTGTTGGGCGCCAGCCTGGCTCTGGCACTGCCTTTGCCCTTCCTGATGGGAGTCCGGTTTTTGCCGGCAGCGGTAGGCGCTTTGAGCTTTTTCATCTCGGACATGATGGTGGCCAAGGGACAGCTTTCCCATCTGGACAAAAAATACCACAAGTGGGTCATGGTGCTTTACTGGTTGGCCCTGTATCTGATCGCTGCGTCCTTGTGGTAAAGGCAAACAAGAAAAGGACCCCCATTTTCGGGGGCCCTTTCCTTTTCGGGGAACTATTTCAGAGAAGTCTTGTACGCTGTTTTCAGTGGTTCACTGGGGGAACACCAAGGTGACGGTCGTTCCCTTTCCCTCGGTGCTTTCCAAAGACACCTTGGCGTTGTGGAAGGCTGCCCCGTGTTTGACGATGGACAGACCCAGGCCGGTGCCGCCGATTTCCTTGGAGTGGCTTTTGTCCACCCGGTAGAACCGTTCAAATACCCGGTCTACATCGGCCTTGGGAATGCCAATGCCCGTATCTGCCACCGTGAGGGTGGCTCCTTCCGGTTTCTGGGATACGGTTACCGTGACCCGGCCGTTTTTCCGATTGTATTTGACTGCATTGTCGCAGAGGTTATAGACCATTTCATCCACGATGCTCTTGACGCCATTGATTTCGGTTCGGTCTCCCACCACCGTGAGCACCACACCGTTTTTCTTGGCAGCGGATTTCAGGCGGGCGGCCACGTCCCGAGCCACCTGGCTCAGATCAAAGTCTTCCCACTCCAACTGGACATCCGCTTCATCCAGACGGGAGAGATTCAGAATGTCATCCACCAAGGAGATCAGCCGCTGGGACTCCACATAGATGTTTCCGGCAAATCGGGGAATATCCTCCGGTTTCACAATGCCGTTCTGAATGATTTCCGCAAATCCGGAAATGGAGGTCAAGGGAGTCTTCAACTCGTGGGATACGTTGGCAGTAAATTCCCGACGGAGGTTTTCCCGTTCTTCCCGTTCGGTGATGTCCAAAATCACCACCACGGCGCCTTCCACTTCCCCATCCCGCCAGACCGGGTTGGCCATCACCTGGCAGCAGCGGCCATTCTGGCGCAAAAGCTGTTCGCTGCGGGTGCCGGACAGAGCCCCGTCTACAGCGCTGCGGAATCCGGCACTGCGGTTTAAGGCCAAAGCACTTTCATGGCTTTGGGCGGGTCCGGCGTCGGCACCCAGCAGGCGCAGGGCGCTGGTGTTGAAGGACAGGATATCTGTGTTCTTATCCAGAACCAAGAATCCCTCGCTCATGTTTTCGGTAATGGAGGTAAATTCCTCCTGCTTTTCCCGCAGAGAGCGAATCTGCTGGTCGATAATCTGATTTTGGCGGTTGATTCTGCCCAAAAGCTGGGACAATTCGTCGTAGACCACATTGTCTGCCGGATGATCCAAATCCAGGGAGTTGATGGGAGCCACGATCTTCTTGGTGAGAACCCGGGAGAACAGTACAGTGATCACCGTGACCA
Source organism: uncultured Oscillospiraceae bacterium (assembly GCA_900543305.1). GTDB lineage: Bacteria > Bacillota > Clostridia > Oscillospirales > Acutalibacteraceae > Acutalibacter. The sequence continues at coordinate 29,311 of UQQZ01000018.1, read as the reverse complement.
CCACCGCCACTCCCAAGATCCAGGGAAGGACGGAGAGCAGGGCGGCAAATACGGAATCCGTTTCCGCGGCCACCCGCAGGACCTGGCCGTCCGAAAGCTTTACTGCATAGTAGAAGGTCTGCTGGGACAAGGTCCCGGACATCCGGGTGGCTTCCCCGGCGCCGGAGGAGAAAGCCCGTTTCACTTCCTCCCGGCCGCTGTGGTTTTCCATGGTGGCGGGATCGGCCTGGTTGTCAAAGAGCACGGTGCCGTCGGTATCGATCAAGGTAATCCGGTTGGGCGTGTTTGTCACAGACTCCAAATACGTTTCGCCGCTGAGTTCTACGGCGCTTTGGACAAGTTGGGTTTCCTGCCGGACCTCTGACTTCATACGGCTGTCAAAGCTGGCGTAGTACACCAGAGCGGTGAGCAGGGCAGAGAGTACCACAGCCACCAGGGTCAGCAGGCACATATTTTTAAAGATTTTCTTTTGCACGGAGGTCAATTCCTTTCTTGCAGGCGTGTAGGGTCCGGACCTCAGCTCCGATGGTCGATCTTATAGCCCACGCTGCGCACAGTTTCGATGAGGGAACCGCATTCCCCCAGCTTTTGGCGCAAGGTGCGCACATGGACGTCCACCGTACGGGTTTCCCCGTCGAAATCGTAGCCCCAAACCCGTGCTAGGATCTTATCCCGGGTGAGCACCATGCCGTTGTTTTCCAGCAGGAAGCACAGGAGCTCAAACTCTTTCAAGGTCAGGGACACTTCCTTTCCGTCCACCTTGACCAGGTGCCGGGAGGGAGAAACGTAGAGCTTGTCCAGAACATATTCTTGAGGTTCCGTATCTTGCAGGCCAGCCCGGCGCAACAGGGCCTTGACCCGGGCCATCAATTCCATCATGCCGAAGGGCTTGGCCACATAGTCATCGGCGCCGCTGTCCAGGCCCAGCACTTTGTCGTATTCGCTGTCTTTGGCGGTGAGCATCATCACCGGCAAACGCTTGGTGGCGGGGTTGGCCCGGAGCTTTTTGAGAATCTGCAGTCCGTCCTCTTCCGGCAGCATAATGTCCAGAAGGACCAGGCTGGGGGTTTCCCGGTCCATGGCCGCCCAGAATTCCCGGGGCTTGGAGAAACCCATGGCTTCGAAACCGGTGGAGTTCATGGTGTAAACCACCAACTCACGAATGCTGTTGTCGTCTTCCAAAAAATAAATCATATCGTTTCCCAGCCTCCAGGAGGCCGGACCGTCCTTTCTCAAAGGGATGTGGAAAAATCAGAGCCGTTCCTTTTTTCCGGTGAGGGAATATTGAACCCACTCTGCCACGTTGACCGCGTGGTCGCCAATGCGTTCAAAGTATTTCGCCACCATCAGAAGGTCGATGCAAAATTCCCCGCACTCCCGATTTTCACCGATCAGGTGGATCAGTTCTCCCTTGATCTGGTTGAACAGGTCGTCCACCACGTTGTCGTATTCCATCACCGAATGGGCCAGGGGCAGATCCTGGCGGACGAAGGAGTCGATGCTGTCGGTGACCATCTTGATAGTGGCCTCAGCCATGTCCCGAATATGCACCTTGTTAAAGGAGATCTTTTCCTGGTGCAGGTAGGGCAGCAGTTCGGCAATGTCGGAAGTCTGGTCGCCGATGCGTTCCAGGTCGGTGATCATTTTCAAGGCGGAGGAGATGGTCCGCAGGTCACCGGCCACCGGCTGCTGCTGGAGCAAAAGCCGCATGCACAGGTTTTCCACTTCCCGCTCTTTTTGGTCGATTTCCAATTCGATGGGTTTGACCTTTTTGGCCAACTCCATGTCGTTTTCCAGTAGGGCCTTGGCCGCCGTGGAGATGGCGTCCTCGCACAGGGCGCCGGTGGTGATCAGGGCCACATTGAGCTGTTCCAGTTGTTCGTCGAATTTGCTTCTCATCGCAGTGCTCGTTCCTTTCGCCTCAGCCGAACCGGCCGGTGATATAGTCTTCGGTGCGCTTGTCCTTGGGCATGGAGAACAGGGCTTCGGTGGGCCCGAATTCCACCAGCTCGCCCAGCAGGAAAAACGCCGTCTTATCAGAGATACGCGCTGCCTGCTGCATGTTATGCGTCACAATAACGATAGTATAGTCCGATTTCAAATCCATTGCAAGTTCTTCGATTTTGGAGGTGGAGATGGGGTCCAAGGCGCTGGTAGGTTCATCCATCAGCAGCACTTCCGGTTCCACCGCCAGCGCCCGGGCGATGCAAAGACGCTGCTGTTGACCGCCGGAAAGGCCCAGAGCGCTCTTTTTCAGCCGATCCTTCAATTCATCCCAGATGGCGGCGCCCCGAAGGGATTTTTCCACGATTTCGTCCAGTTTCACCTTGGAGCGGATCCCATGGGTACGGGGTCCGTAGGCCACGTTGTCGTAGACACTCATGGGAAAGGGGTTGGGCTTTTGGAACACCATGCCCACCCGCTTGCGCAGCAGGTTCACGTCGATGTTGCCGTAGATATCCTCTCCGTCCAGAAGGATTTCCCCGGTGATCTTACAGCCCTCTACCAGGTCGTTCATGCGGTTGAGGGATTTGAGCAAAGTGGATTTGCCGCAGCCGGAGGGACCGATGAAGGCGGTCACCTCGTTGGGGGCGATGTGCATGCTGACGCTTTTCAGCGCCCGAAATTCCCCGTAATACAGGTCCAGGTTATTGACCGTGATTTTATCCATAAAAGAAACCATCCATTCCTTAGTTCATGTGAGGGCCGGTGTCCGCATAAGATATGGGGAGCCGTGCCCGGAGAGTTGATTACGCCTTGGTAAATTTCTTGGCCACGAAGGAGGACAAGGCATTGATGCCCACCACCAGCACCAGCAGTACGACGGCTGTGGCGTAGGCGGCTTCCCGGGCCAGGCCCTCATTTAAGAGGTTGTACATGTGCACTGCCAGGGTCCGTCCGGAATCCATGGGGTTGATAGCCACCTGGGCCACGGTGCCGGAGGTGAACATCAGGGCAGCCGTTTCCCCTACAATCCGGCCCACACCCAGAATGATGCCGGAGAGGATGCCGGGCATGGCCGAGGGGAGAATGATCCGGAACACGGTGCGCAGCTTTCCGGCGCCCAGGCCAAAGCTGCCTTCCCGGAAGGAATCCGGCACACTCATGAGGGCTTCTTCGGTGGTGCGCATGATCAGGGGCAGAATCATGATGGCCATGGTCAGAGCGCCTCCCAGCATGGAGTAGCCCCAGCCGAAGGAAACTCCGAAGAACAGGAAGCCGAACAGGCCGTATACAATGGAGGGGATGCCGGACAAGGTTTCGGCGGTGATCCGCACCACGCCCACCAGCTTATTCCCCCGCTTGGCGTATTCCACCAGATAAATGGCGGAGAAGATGCCAATGGGCACGGCCACGATCAGAGAAAGGAGGGTCATGATCACGGTGTTGATCAAAGCCGGCAGCAGGGAAGCGTTTTCGCTGTTGTACTCCAGTTCAAAAAGGGAGGGCTTCAGGTTGGGCACGCCCATGATGATGATGTAGGCCACCAGAAACAGCAGCACCGCAACGGTGATCACTGCGGCCAAAGTGACCAGGATCCGCAGAAACAGGGAAAAGGGAGATCTGCGGTATTGCCTCAGAGATTGCTGGAAGGTGGGCTTGTTGATGGCCACAATGGGAGCGGTCTTTCCCTGGCCAGCCGCTTTTTCAGTGAGTTCGCTCATGCTTTTCTCTCCTTCCGCTTGATGATGGAAAACAGCAGGTTGATGATGAGGATGAACACAAAGAGCACAACGCCGGTGGCGATGAGGGCTTCCCGGTGCAACCCGGAAGCGTAGCCCATTTCCATGACGATGTTGCCGGTCAGGGTCCGCACTCCGTCCAGCAGGCTTCCGGGGATCCGAGGCTGGTTGCCGGCGATCATGATCACGGCCATGGTTTCGCCGATGGCCCGGCCCACACCCAGAATGACGCCGGCGGTGATACCGGACTTGGCGGCGGGCACCGTCACGAAGAACACACTGCGTTCGTGGCTGGCTCCCAGGGCCAGAGCACCCTCATAGTAGCTGTCGGGCACGGCCCGGATGGCGCTTTCGGACACACCGATGATGGTGGGAAGAATCATGATGCCCAGAAGAATGGAAGCGGTGAGAATGCTCTTGCCGCTGGTGTTGGGAAACAGCTGCTGCATCAGGGGAACCACCACCATCAGGCCGAAGAAGCCGTACACAATGGAGGGGATGCCTGCCAGCAGATCCACGGCGGGTTTTAAGAATTTGTAGAGGGGCTTGGGGCAGAATTTGGCCATAAAGATGGCGGCCAGAAGCCCCAGAGGTACGCCCACAATGACGGCGCCAGCGGTGACGTAGATGCTGCCCAGGATCATGGGAAAGATGCCGTAGATATCGTTGCCGGGCCGCCATTCGGTGCCCAGGAGAAATTCCAGGGGACCGATTTTTCCGATGGCGGGCAGGCCGTTGGCGAAGAGGTAAATGCAGATGAGCGCTACTGCCAGGATGGAGATGCACGCGGCAATGAGGAATACCACCTGCATCACCAGTTCCCGGATCCGGCCCCGATGCCGTACTTTTGTCTTATCGTTCATAGAGTTTTCACTGCCCTCCTACAGAAAAGGGGCTGTACCAGACGGCGGGCACCGTCCTCAGCCCCTTTTGGTGTTTTGCGTTTTTTGGATGGGAAGCCTTAGGCGATTTCGGACCAATCGGTGATCTCACCGGTGTAGATCTTCTGGACCTGCTCGCTGGTCAGCTCGTCGATGGGGGAATCGTTGTTGACGATGATGGCGATGCCGTCAGTGGCGATCACAGTGGGAACCAGACCGGCGTCCAGTTCTTCCTGCTTCAGTTCCCGGGAAGCCATGCCGATGTCGCAGACACCGTCGATGGTGTTGGTCATGCCGGTGGTGGAGTCGCTGGTCTGCAGCTCGATTTCGGCGTCGGGATTCAGGGTCTCATAAGCTTCCTTGAGCTTTTCCATCAGGGGAGAGATGGAGGAGGAACCAGCCACGGTGACCTTGCCAGCAGGCTTGCTGCCAGAGTAGGGCTCAGCGGTATCGTCGCCGATGTAGCCTTCCTCAGTGACAACTGCCTGGCCTTCCTTGCTCATGATGTAGTCCAGGAAGTCCTGAGCAGTTTCATTCTTCAGTTCTCCCAGAGTGGCCACGTTGAAGGGACGGGACACGGTGTAGGAGCCGTCCTTGATGGTGTCCACAGAGGGCTCCACGCCATCGATCTTCACGCCCTTAACGGTGTCGTCCAGGGAGCCCAGGGAGATGTAGCCGATGGCGCCGGTGTTGCCGGCCACGGACTGGATCACAACTTCGGTGCTGTTGCAGATTTCGGCGTCGGTGGTGGTCATGTCGCCCTCGTCGGTCTCAACGCCCATCAGCTCGATGAAAGCGCTGCGGGTGCCGGAGCCGTCTTCCCGGGAGATGACGGTGATGGGGCCAGAAGCGGCAGTGCCCTCGGTGCTGGCTTCGCTCTCGGAAGAGCTGGACTGATCTTCGCTGCTGGTAGAAGTGGAAGCGGAGGAATCAGAAGTGCCGCTGTCAGAGGTGGAAGAGTTGTCGCTGCTGCTGCCGCAGCCGGCCAGCATGGAAGCGCACAGGGTGAGTGCCAAAATGGCCGAAAGAACTTTTTTCATGAGTAATGACCTTCCTTTTGCATTTATCTTTGTCTTTCTTACGGCATTCATGATAACGGCACAATGTAAAGTCCGAGAGGGGGGGAATGTAAAATCTATGTAAAGGAAAAAAGCCTCGGCGTTTCGGTGTAAATTGCCATTTTTGTTGACAAGATATTGGGAAAAGAGTATGATGAATCTGAGTTTTTCAGGGGGAAAGGAAGTGCTTTTATGAGACTGACCCGTTTGCTGGAGCCCCTGGGTTTAACAGAGGGCTTTACAGACGTGGAGATATCCGACCTGGTGTACGATTCCCGGAAGGCGAAGCCTGGCTGCGCTTTCATCTGTATGCGTGGATCCGCGTCCGACGGACACAAGTACGCCAAAAATGCGGCCCAGGCAGGGGCCTCCGTGGTGGTGGCAGAGGAACCGGTGGAGGCTCCCGGAGCCCAGGTGATCCTGGTGGAGGACACCAGAAAGGCCTTGGCCTTGATGAGCGCCGCCTTTTTTGGAAACCCCGCAGAGGGAGATATCACTGTAATCGGGGTGACGGGCACCAAGGGCAAGACGACCACCGCCTATATGATCCGTTCCATTCTGGAAGCGGCAGGTCACAAAACCGGGGTGATCGGCACCATTGGGGTGCTCATCGGGGAGAAACTGATTCCCACGGACAACACCACCCCCATGAGCTACGACATTCAGAAGGCCCTGCGCCAGATGGCGGATGAGGGCTGCGAATACTGCGTGATGGAGGCTTCCTCCATTGGGCTGAAGGATTTGCGGGTCTATGGGTTCCCCTTCGCAGTTGGGGTGTTCACCAACTTTTCCGAGGACCACATCGGCGGAGTGGAGCACAAGGACATGGAAGAGTATATGGTAAGCAAGGCGAAGCTGTTTTCCCTGTGCCGCGTTGGAGTGATGAACGCCGACGATCCCAGCTTGGAGGGGATTCTCCGGGGACACACCTGCCAGGTGAAAACCTACGGCTTTGAACAGCCGGCGGATTTGCGGGGGGCGGACTGCCGCCATCTGACGAAACCCGGATTCCTGGGAATCGCCTTTGAAGTGTCCGGGGAAGAGAACTTCACCGCTGAGGTGGGCATTCCCGGACGTTTTAACGCCTACAACGCCTTGGCGGCGGTGGGGTGCTGCCATGAACTGGGTGTCTCCGTGGAAGCCATGAAACAAGGTTTGGCCACGGTGAAGGTGAAAGGCCGCGTGGAGCCGGTGCCCGTACCGGGCAATTATACCTTGCTGCTGGACTATGCCCACAACGCGGTGAGCATGGAAAACATTCTCACCACCTTGCGGGAATACCATCCCAAGCGGCTGATTTGTCTGTTCGGCGCCGGAGGCAACCGGCCCAAGGTGCGCCGGTATGAGATGGGGGAAGTCAGCGGAAAGCTGGCGGACCTTTCGGTGATCACCGCGGACAATTCCCGGTTTGAAGACGTGCTGGACATCATCGCCGACATCAAGACCGGTATGGCCAAAACCGACGGCAAGTTCATTGAAATCCCCGACCGGCGGGAAGCCATCCGCTGGTGCCTGGAAAACGCCCAGGAAGGGGATATCATCGTGTTGGCAGGCAAGGGTCACGAGGACTACCAGGAAATCCGGGGGAAAAAATATCCCTTTGACGAACGGGTGGTCATCCGTGAACTGCTGGAGGAAATGGGAAAAACGCCGGATTGAGTTGGGGTACGAGAGGATTCCCTCTATACTATAGAAAGAGCATAAAGAAAGGACTGTGTGGAAATGGATAAGAACATCACCATGGAAGAACTGGAAACCTTTGAAAAGGCCTTCGACAAGGATCTGGCCAAACAGGTTGCCATGAACGCTGTCACCAGCTGCGGCGTGGTCAAGGCAGCCACCAACAGCCAGGTCTATCGTCAGGACCGGCACCAGTATTCCATTTCCCTGGAGCAGGGGAAAATCACCAACCAGAAGCAGAGCGGCCGCTGCTGGATGTTTGCCGCCCTGAACATCATGCGTTTTGCAGTGATGCAGAAGCTGGATCTGGACACCTTCGAGCTTTCCCAGAACTACACCCTGTTCTACGACAAGCTGGAAAAGGCCAACTATTTCCTGGAGAGCATTCTGGAAACCCTGGATGAGCCCACCAATGGCCGGCTGATCTCCTATCTTTTGACCGCTCCCCTCAATGACGGCGGCCAGTGGGACATGTTCTGCAACCTGATTGAGAAATACGGCGTGGTTCCCAAGGATGCCATGCCCGAGACGGCTGCCTCTTCCGCCACCCGGGAGATGACCCGTTACCTGACCATGAAGCTGCGGGAATTCGCCTGCACCCTGCGCACGGGCCATCAGGAAGGCAAGACGGTGGAGGAACTCCGTCAGCAGAAGGAAGCCATGATGGAAACCATCTACAACATGCTCTGCATTTCTCTGGGCAAGCCTCCCAAGACCTTTACCCTGGAAGTGCGCAACAAGCAGAAGGAATTCATTCGGGACGAAAACCTGACCGGCAAGGAATTCTTCCAGAAATACATTGGCTGGGAGCTTTCCGACTATGTGAGCCTGATCAACGCCCCCACCGCCGACAAGCCCTATCACAAGACCTACACCGTGAAGATGCTGGGCAACGTGAAGGAAGGCCGTCCGGTGAAGTACCTGAACCTGCCTGTGGAGGATCTGAAGAAGGCAGCCATTGCCCAGATGCAGGACGGTCATCCCGTGTGGTTCGGCTGCGACGTGGGTCAGAGCTCCCTGCGGGCAGGCGGCGGCACTCCATTCAGGTTAACAGCCTGTTCGGTACGGAATTTACCATGAATAAGGCCCAGCGGCTGGACTATGGCGAGAGTCTCATGACCCATGCCATGGTGTTCCAGGGCGTGAACCTGGACGAAAACGGCAATCCCACCCGCTGGAGAGTGGAAAACAGCTGGGGCAAGGATGCCGGCGTAGACGGCTACTATGTGATGAGCGACGACTGGTTCACCGAGTATACCTATCAGATCGTGGTCAACAAGAAATATCTGACCGCCCAGCAGGTGGAAGAGCTTGCTCAGGAGCCCATCGAGCTGGAGCCCTGGGATCCCATGGGCTCTCTGGCCTGATCCAAATCCAATTCTAGGGGCGACTCCTCCCAGAGGAGTCCTAAAAAAACACGCCAACCGGGGTGACTTATGCGACTGAAAATTTCTGACATTTTGAAAGCCACCGGCGGCAAGCTGCTGTGTGGAGAGGAAGAGTGCGTGATCACTTCCTTCTTTACCGACAGCCGCCAGGCCAAAGCCGGGGCCATGTTCGTGCCCATCCGGGGTGAACGGACCGACGGCCACGATTACATTCCCTCCGCCTTGGAAGGGGGCGCTGCCACCTTTACGGACCATGAAATCCCCACCGGGGAGAAACCCATTGTGCTGGTAAAGGATTGCCGGGAAGCCCTCCAGAAATCAGCGGGCTGGTACCGGAGTCAGTTTACTCTGCCCATTGTGGGAATCACCGGAAGTGTGGGAAAAACCACCGCCAAAGAGATGGTGGCACAGGCCCTCACCGCCAAGTTCCATGTGATGAAAACTGCCGGGAATCAAAATAGCCAGGTGGGAGTGCCCATCACTGTGTGCGGCCTGCGGAAAGACCACACTGCTGCTGTGGTGGAAATGGGCGTGAGCATGCCTGGGGAGATGGCCCGGATCGCGGCGGTGGTACGTCCCACCTGCGCGGTGATGACCAATATCGGCGTGTCCCATATTGAGTTTATGAAGACTCGGGAAAATATTCTCCGGGAGAAGTCCCACATTGCCGACTATTTGCCGGAAGACGGTGCCCTGTTTGTCAACGGAGACGACGATCTGCTGCCCACCCTGAAGGATACGTTGGGGAAAAAGGTGGTCACCTTCGGCTTGGGGCCCAATTGTGATTGGCGGGCTTTTTCCCTGAAGGAAGCAGATAAAGGAACCTTTTTCCCCTGCCAGTCCCCGGAGGGGGAACGATTGGAAGTATTTGTGCCTGCGGCGGGTCAGCACAACGTGCGCAACGCTCTGGCCGCCATGGCGGTAGCCCGGTACCTGGGTGTCCCCGCCGAGGACGCGGTGCGGGCCATTTCCGCTTACAAGGCGCCGGCCATGCGCCAGCAGGTGGTGGAGGCCCATGGTCTGGTGATCATTGACGACAGCTACAACGCCAGTCCCGATTCCATGCGCAGCGCCCTGGACGTGCTGGCTACCCGGCAGGTGACCGGCCGACGGGTGGCGGTGTTGGCGGATATGCTGGAGCTGGGAGATTTTGCCCAGCAAGGCCACTGGGATGTGGGCCGCTACGCCCGGGAAAAGGGTGTAGACCTGGTGCTGGGCATTGGGCCCTTGTCCAAAGAGATTGTGGCAGGCTATGGGGAAGGCGGTTTGTGGTTTGAAACAAACGCCCAAGCCATCGCCTGTTTGAAGGAAACTCTCCGGGAGGGGGACGCCGTCCTGGTAAAAGGCTCCCGGGGCATGGCCACCGATGAAATCGTGGCCGCTCTAAAGGAATAGGAGGACTGTTTCATGGAAGCAGCAAAGCAGTGGAAAGCGCTCAGCAAGGGATTGCAGCACATTGGGATCCCTACCAACGACATGAAAAAGACCGGGGAATTCTACGAAAGCCTGGGATTTGAGGCGGTGTACCGGACCCGGAATGAAGCGGCTGGCGAGGACGTGGCCTTCTTCCGGCTGGGAAATCTGACCTTGGAAGTCTACGAAAACGGTCAGGCCGTTATGAAATCCGGGGCCATCGACCACATTGCCATCGATGTAACCGATGTGGAAGCGGCCTATGCCCTGGCCCAGGAACAAGGGCTGCAGATTGTCAGCAACGGCATTGAGGCTTTGCCTTTTTGGGAAAAGGGAGTGCGGTTTTTCATTGTTCTGGGACCCAACCAGGAACGGGTGGAATTTAACCAGTACCTGTAAAACGCGCTTTTGTCCTCTCTAAGCTAAGGGGCACAGTCCCGGGACGGAAAGCCCGAAAATACCAAAGAAAAAAACCGGCGTCTGAAAGAGCGGGGTTCGCTCTCACAGGCGCCGGTTTTTGTGTTTTTTCAAAGGTTGTGGCCTGGGAAATGCTCATCGTGGGATCAGGGCAGCAGCAACTGGCGGATTTCCGAAAAGGTTTTTACCTGATAGGTGATGGCCAGTTCCTCCGGAGCGGGAATTCCCTGAGGGTTGTACCACAGACGGTCCAGACCTGCATTTTTGGCCCCCAGCATGTCCGAGGTGAGGGAGTCTCCCAGCAGCAGGGCTTCTTCCCGGGAAAAATCGGGGATTCGGGAAAACACATATTGGAAGTAACGAGGGTCTGGCTTGGCGGCTCCCGCATCTTCGGAAACAAAGTAGGCCTTTACATAGTCCATGAGCCCGGAGTGTTTCAATCTGGTTTTCTGGGTCACCGCGTTTCCATTGGTGACGATGTACAGTTCGTAGTTCTGGGACAGATCTCGGATCAGCTCCAGGGCTCCCGGAAACAGAGCGCCCCCCTGGCCCAGATTGGCAAAATAGGTTTCGTTGATGGCGGCGGGATCCCCTTTCAGGCCTGTTCGTTCCAGAAATTCCCGGAACCTGGCCACCACCAGTTCCGGTTTTGTGCACTCTCCCCGTTCCAACTTTTTCCACCATTTGTCGTTGCACTGTTCATAACAGTCCAGCAGTTCCGGGGCAAAAGGCCGTTGAGCGGCAAAACAGGTCTCATAGGTGCGGGAAAATGCCATCTCCATGTCCCGGTCAAAATCCAGCAGCGTGCCGTCGGCGTCAAAAAGAAGAAAACGGTAGGTTTTCATGGCGTGCTCCTTTCACAATCGCATACTCTCCCCCAGGGGCGCATAGAAATGAGGGATCCCTATGTTCAGGATGATACCCCAAACCGACCTCCCTGTCAAATCCCCAAAGGAAGGACAGCGGCCGGACAGAAAGAGGAATGTCTATGAAAACCTTCCGTGTACGAAAATACAGCTATGTGATCTTATGGCTGGCCCTGTTTGCCGCAGTGGCCGGCGTGTGGTTTTTGCGGGGAAAAGTGGTTCCGGAAAAGGAAGAAACTGCCTCTTCCCAAGGAGAAGTACAGCCCGTGACAGAGGAAACCGGGGAGGAAGGGGAACCTCTGGTGGGGGTGTGGGTACCCTATTTTTCCCTGTCTACCCAGGAGGGAACCCAGGAAGCCTTTGAAGCCAATTACAGGGAGATCGCGGAAACAGCTCAGGAAAAGGGGATCAATGCCATGTTTGTCCATGTCCGTCCCTTTTCCGATGCCCTTTACCCTTCGGAAACCTATCCCTGGTCCCATATTCTCACCGGCACGCAGGGCCAGGATCCGGGTTTTGATCCTCTCCAATTCATGATCGAGACCACCCACAGCCTGGGAATGGAATTTCACGCCTGGATCAATCCCTTGCGGGTCAAGACCGCGGAGACTCCCGCGACGTTGGCAGACTCCAATCCCTATGTGACTCTTCGGGAAGAGTATCCCTATTACTTTATGGAATCGGGGGGCGGGGTCTACTGGAATCCTGCCTATTCCTCCGTGCGCACCTTGATTGCCGACGGAGCCGCAGAAATCGCGGAGCAATACGATGTGGACGGCATCCACTTTGACGACTATTTCTATCCCGAAGGGGACGACACCCTGGACAGCGCCGCCTATGAGGCCTACACCCAGTCGGTGGAAGATCCCCTGTCTCTGCTGGAGTGGCGCACCGCCAATATCAACGCCATGGTGTCCCAGGTGTACAGCGCCATCAAGGCGGTGAAACCGGAAGTGGCGTTTGGCATTTCGCCCCAAGGCAATATCCGCAACGACGAGGCCATGGGGGCGGATGTGAAGACTTGGGCGGCGGTCCCCGGATATGTGGACTATCTGGCCCCTCAGCTCTACTTCAGCTTTGAAAACGAAGCCCTGGGCTATCTGGACGCCCTGGAAGAGTGGGCAGCTCTGTCCCGCCATGAAGGACTCTCCCTGTATGCGGGGCTTGCCCTGTACAAGGCGGGAACCGACGCGGACAACGGCACCTGGCTGGGACGGGACGACATCATTGCCCTCCAGGCGGAAGCGGCCCTGGACGCAGGGTATCAAGGGGTGATCCTCTACTCTTCGGACTACCTGAACGCGGAACAGACGGCCCGGGAGATGGAAAACGCCATGGCGGTGCTGGGACAATAGGATTTGTATTGACGTATGTCGCTTTAAAGTGCTATAATGGGAAAATCCTAAAAATAAGGTGAAAAAATACAAAGTAAAGGAGTCAGGTGAAATGTGCGAGATCAATGAGATTGGCCCGCGTCTGCGGGAACTGCGAGAGGCCAGCGACTACACGGTAGAACGCTTGGCCGCTGAATTGCGGGTAGATCCGGACGTATACCGCGCCTATGAGCAGGATGGCAAGGACATTCCCATCAGCTTGATCTACGAAGTTGCCAACAAATTTGGAGTGGATTTCGCTGAGATCGTCACCGGAGCTCCGGCCCGGCTGGACACTTACCATATTGTCAAGCGGGGTCAAGGCCGGGTGGTCAATCGGAACCCGGAATATCACTTTGAGGACTTGGCTTACCGGTACGCCGACAAGGTCATGCAGCCCCTGCTGGTGACCCTGGAACCCACCGATGCCCCTGCAAAGCTGATTACCCATTCCGGCCAGGAGTTCAACATGGTCTTGGAAGGCACGGTAGTCGTATGCATCGGCGACAAGGAGTTCCCCTTGACGGCTGGCGACTCTATCTATTTCAATCCCACCATTCCCCATGGTCAGCGGTGCGGCGGCCCTGAAAAGGCCCGGTTTATCACCGTCATCGCCGAATGAGAAGGTCAATCTCCTGGGAAAAGAAAATCTTTTAGAATCGAAAAATCAAGGAAGTGTTACCATTGGATTATTTATTGAAAAAATATCTTCCTCGCATCGAATTTGATTCCTACGAGGATTTTAAAGCCAACTATAAAGTGAATGTGCCCGAGGACTTCAACTTCGGATTTGACGTGGTGGATGCCTGGGCGGAAGAGGAGCCGGAGAAAAAGGCTTTGGTCTGGTGCGACGAGGAAGACGACGAAAAGATCTTCACCTTTACGGATATCAAACGTCTCTCCAACAAAGCGGCCAACTTCTTCAAGAGTCTGGGAGTGAAGAAGGGCTCTGTGGTGATGCTGATCCTCCGCCGCCGGTGGGAGTATTGGATCTGCGCCACCGCCCTCCACAAGATCGGCGCCGTGCTCATTCCCGGCACCCTGCAGCTGACCAAGAAGGACATCGTCTACCGGGGCAACGCCGCCAAGGTCTGCGCCGTGGTGTGCGTCAACGATCCCTTTGTCATTTCCCAGGTGGAAGCTGCCGAGGGGGATATCCCCACCCTGAAAAATAAAATCCTGGTGGTGGAACGCCGGGAAGGCTGGCTGGATCTGAACGAGGAGATGGAAAAATTCTCCGACGAATTTCCTCGGCCTACCGGCGAAGAGGCCACCCGCTGGGACGACACCATGCTGGTGTACTTTACCTCCGGCACCACGGGAATGCCCAAGATGGTGCGGCACAATTTCTCCTATCCTCTGGGCCATATTGTCACCGCCAAGTATTGGCAGCAGGTGGAAGAGAACAAACTGCATATGAGTGTTTCCGATTCCGGCTGGGCCAAATTCGGCTGGGGCAAAATCTACGGCCAGTGGGTCTGCGGCGCGGTGATCTTCTGCTACGACATGGAGGCTAAATTCAATCCCCGCCACCTGCTGGAGCACCTGGAAAAGTACAAGGTGACCACCTTCTGCGCCCCGCCCACCATGTTCCGTTTTATGCTCCAGGAGGACGTGACCAAGTACGATCTGAGCAGCATCCATCACTGCTGCATCGCCGGAGAGCCCTTGAATCCGGAAGTGTTCAAGAAGTGGCTGGAGCTTACCGGCCTGAAGCTGTATGAAGGCTTTGGCCAGTCGGAGAGCTCGGTGATGCTGGCCAACTTCCAGTGGTTCGAGCCCATCCCCGGTTCCACCGGTAAGCCCTCGCCCCTGTACGACATCCAGTTGGTGGACAGCGAAGGCAATGTGTGCGAGGACGGTGAAGAGGGCACCATCGCTGTGATGGGCGTCAAGGATCATCCGCCTGTGGGCCTGTTCACCGGCTATTACTTAAATGATGAAATGACGAAAGAGAAGCTGGGCGGCGCCTATTACGACACCGGCGATGTGGCCTGGCGTGACAGCAACGGATACTTCTGGTTTGTGGGCCGCAACGACGACGTGATCAAGTGCTCCGGTTACCGGATTGGGCCTTTCGAAGTGGAGAGCGCTCTGCTGGAGCATCCGGCGGTCGTGGAATGCGCCATCACCGGCGCTCCCGATCCCATTCGCGGCCAGGTGGTGAAAGCCACCATTGTGTTGGCAAAGGGCTATGAGGGAACCCCAGAGCTGACCAAGGAGCTCCAAAACCATGTGAAGAAGGCAACTGCTCCCTACAAGTACCCCCGTGTGATCGAATATGTGAAAGAGCTGCCCAAGACCATCGGCGGCAAGATCAAGCGGGCTGAGATCCGCAAGGCGGATGCCCAGTAAGCTTCCATAAACCCATAAGAAAAGGACCGCAGGGAAATGTCCCGCGGTCCTTTTTGATGTCTGTTTACTGGCGGTCTACAGCAATCACCGTATTTTTGCCGTAGAAGGTGGCCACACGCTGGTTGGCTGTGGCATTGGGGTCATCGGAGAGCAAGGGCACCGAGGTGGGCATCAGCAGCTCAGGCCGGTAGGTGACAGACTCCAGCACTACATCCGTAAGGTTGGGGTCTTCCAGCAGCTCCAACTGCTCGTCCACCTGAGCGCTGTAGGCCCGGGCATCCTGGCTGATCAGGGAGCGCAGGGCGCTGACACCGGTGAGAGACTTAAAGTTTTTCAGAGTGAAGGTGGTCAAGCAGAAAGGGATGATCAGCGCCAGAAGAAAAGCGGAGGTGGATACCTGCAGCTGTTTGGGGGCCCTTTTCAGAGAGGCGTGGTGGGTGACCCAGCCGCAGAGGTAGAAGACTACCCCGGGAGCCAGCAGACAGAAGGTGTTGTAATACAGGTCCTCCATGCGTCCGGCGCCGGTTCCTCCCATGGCGTAAATGGGCGGGGTCAGCAGAATGCCCAGAACGCATACGGCTGCCAAAATCGCTGCCAAGGGCCAGCGGAACTGGAAGGAGAGCTGGGCGGCATATCGGCAGAACAGAGGAACCAAAAACAACAGGGCAATCAGCAGGGGCAGGGTGGACCACTGGGTAATTTTTTGAATGGAGGCTCCCAAAGCCAAGATAACGGACTGTACGGCCCCGGGGCGGCTTTCGAAATAAGCCTGGCGCACGCTGTTGCCGGGAGCCAGAACGCTGAGGGCAAAGGCACCGGTTTCCAAAAGGAGACAGATAAGAGTCACCCATCTCTGGGAGCGGGGCCGACGAGCGTGGAAAGTCCAGATAAAGGTTCCCAGGAGAATGACCCAGGTGAGCAGGGCAGTGGGATAATTTCCCGCTCCCAGGAAAAAGCACAGGACAACTGCCGTCACACCGCAGGCAATTTTTCTGCCGGAAGTGGAAACCCGGAGAAATTTTAACAGAAAGGTAAGGGCGCACAGCATGAGGGAATGGAAAAAGGTGTAGAACACGGAACCGTTGTACCAGAAGAATCCCTCAAAGGCCGAGGGGGCGAAGTGGACCATGAAAAAGCCCATCACACAGGAAATGGTCACCCAAGCGGAGCGGCTCATGCCAAGCCGCCGCACGCAAACTTCCTTGAGGAAGAAAAAGTTGGAGAACAGAAGGGAACCCACCATCAGGTAGGGGGTCAAAATGTAAAACCGTTCCCCAAAGGCGGCAGGCTGCAGGGCCATGAGGAACACGGCGGAGAAGGTGCCTTGCCAGTCAAAGTAAGTTTCTGCCGTTTCCCGGGCGGCAGCCACAAGCACATCCCACAGGGATCCGCCAGCCCGTACCGCTTGGGATACATAAAGACCGTAATTGTAGTCGTCGGAACAGGGGTGATTGTAAATGGAGATTCCGCACAGGGGGAGCAGGGAAAGTCCCAGCACCACTGCGCAGAGAAGAGCGACCCGGGATTCGGTGAAAAAGCCGTCGATCCGTTTCCAGACTTGTTTTCCCATAGAGAGGATTCCTTTCTCAGGCCTTGGCCTGCCAGGGGGTGGTTACTCAAAGCATAAAAGATAGTATAGCGGATTTTTCCCCTCTGCGCAAGATGGGGAATTTTGGAGAAAACGCTTTTCAACCCACCGCAGCTGTGCTATAGTAAGGCTGTATTTTGCAGGGCGGAAAAACCGCCTGGGAAGGAGTTGTCAATTGATGTATGCATTTGACCGTCAGGCTTACGAAAAGCGTATGGCCTGGTACACGGACGCCCGGTTCGGCATGTTCATCCACTGGGGGCTTTACGCCATTCCGGCCCGCGGAGAGTGGGTCCGAAGCGACGAGGAGATGACCAAAGAGGATTATATGCCCTACTTCTACGAGTTTGACCCGGTGGATTACGATCCGAAGAAATGGGCCAAAGCTGCCAAGGAAGCGGGCATGAAGTACATGGTGCTCACTGCCAAGCACCACGACGGATTCTGTCTGTTTGACAGCCAGTACACGGATTTTAAGTCCACCAACACCAAGTGCGGCAGGGATCTGGTGAAGGAGTTTGTGGAGGCCGTCCGGGGAGAAGGGCTGAAAGTGGGCCTTTACTTCTCTTTGCTGGACTGGTATCACGATGACTTCCCCCACTATGGGGACCGGAACCACCCCATGAGGAACAATCCCGCATACAGCAATGAAGGCCGGGATTTTGACCGGTATCTCGCCTATATGCACAATCAGGTCCGGGAGCTGTGTACCAACTACGGAAAGCTGGATATTCTCTGGTTTGACTTCTCCTATGAGGACAAGTACAACGTGATGCGGGGAGAAAAGTGGAAGGCCACCCAGCTGGTGAATATGGTCCGAGAGCTTCAGCCGGAGGTGATCATCGACAACCGGTTGGAGGTCAGCGGAGAGGGCTTCGGCTCCCTGTGGACCGGGGAACCCACCCCTTACCATGGAGATTTCGTCAGCCCGGAGCAGATCATTCCTCCCAACGGAATCCAGGATAAGCAGGGCAGAGACATGGTGTGGGAGGCCTGTGTCACCATGAACAACCACTGGGGCTACTGCCAGAAGGATACCTATTTCAAGCCGGCTCCCATGCTGATCAAAAAGCTGGTGGAGTGCGTTTCCAAGGGAGGAAACCTGCTGCTCAACGTAGGTCCCGACGCCAAGGGAAACATTCCGCCCCAGTCTTTGGAGATCCTTCGGGAGATCGGCGCCTGGATGAAAGACAACGGGGAAAGCATTTACGGCTGCGGCAAGTCGGGGATGGAAAAACCCGATACCGGCCGGATTACCCGGAAGGGAAATACCCTGTATTATCACCTCTTTGAGAACACCATCGGCCCCATGCCCCTGCCCGGTGTGAAAAAGGAGCAGGTGGCTCAGGTGCGGTTCCTGGCCACTGGGGCGGAAGCTCCCCTCTCCACCAGCTGGGTTCACAGCGATTATCCGGACCTGGTGTTTGCTGATCTGGGAGAAAATCCGGTGCTGCCGGATCCGGTGGATACGGTGCTGAAAGTGACGCTGAAGGACTGAGGAGGAACCGGCCGTGGAATTTGTGTTGGAAGCCTGTGTAGACAGTTTGGAGTCCGCCCTGGAAGCCAAGGCGGGAGGCGCTACCCGGTTGGAGCTGTGTGCCAACCTGCTCATCGGGGGAACTACCCCTGCTCTTTCCCTGGTGCGCCGGGTCAAGGGGGAGACGGGACTGCCCGTTCACGCCTTGCTGCGGCCCCGGTTTGGGGATTTCCTCTATAGCGACGGGGAGTGGTCCATGATGGAGGAGGATGCTGCTGCCTTGCTGGAAGCGGGGGCGGACGCGGTGGTTTCCGGGGCTCTCACCCGGGAGGGAGACCTGGACGGAGAGCGAATTTCCCGGATGGTGTCCCTGGCCCACCGGGCGGGGAAACGGTTTACTCTCCACCGGGCTTTCGACCTGTGCCGGGATCCCCTGGAGGCCTTGGAGCAGTGCAACAAACTGGGAGTGGACATTCTGCTCACTTCCGGCCAAAAAAACACCTGTGTAGAAGGTCTTCCCCTGCTCAAAGAGCTGTGGGAGTGGGCGGGCCAGGTGGAGCTGCTGATCGGGGCAGGGGTGGATGCTCAGGCCATCCGTCAGGTGCGGCAGGAGCTGCCTGGAGCCCGGTGTTTTCACATGAGCGGAAAAAAGGTGGTGGAAAGCGCCATGCTCTACCGGAAAGAGGGAGTCAGCATGGGGCTGCCCACCTTCAGCGAATACGAAATTTGGCGGACGGACCGGGAAAAGATCCGTCTGGCCCGAAAGGAATTGATGCAAGCATGAATTGGTCCCGGGAATTGATCCAGTACACAGAGACTCAATTGGCCCGGCGGAAGGGGTCCTTGGGGGCACGGGGAGAAGAGCTGGAACGGGAATTGGGCCAGTGCGGCCCGGAAGAAGGGTTATTGCTGTCTTTCCTGTATGCCACTTTGCCCTGGACGGACATTGGAGACTATAGCCCCAGATTTTTCCGGAATTTTGTCCGGCAAGCCCTGGAGGTCAGGAAACGGTTTTCCTGGTGCGCCGCTCTGCCGGAACACCTGTTTCTCAAGGATGTGCTGTATCCCCGGATCAATACGGAAGAGCTGGCCGACTGCCGGGAATTGTTCCGGCAGGCTCTGGAAAAGCGGGTGGAAGGGCTCTCCCTGCCGGAGGCCATTTTGGAAGTAAACCGCTGGTGCGCCGAGGAGGCGACCTATCACACCACGGACCTGCGCACCGCTTCGCCGCTGCAAGTGTACCGGTGTGGCTACGGGCGATGCGGAGAGGAATCCACTTTTTTGGTAACGTCCCTACGCAGTGTGGGCATTGCCGCCCGGCAGGTGTACGCTCCCTGGTGGTCTCACTGCGACGACAACCACGCCTGGGTGGAAGCCTTTGACGGGGAAACCTGGCGCTATCTGGGAGCCTGTGAACCGGAACCTGTGCTGGACCGGGGATGGTTCACTTACGCAGCGGCCCGGGCGGTGATGATTCACACCCGTTCTTTTCTCCAGGGTACCCGGGAAGAGGTGGCGTTTCTGTTCCCCCAGACCGCCCCCTTGGATTGGGAGCTGGAAGAAGGGGTGGCCTATGAGACGGTTACCGGTCGGTACGGAAAAACAAGAGTGGTGACCGTCCAGGTGGAACGGGAAGACGGATCCCCGGCGGCAGGTGTGCCGGTTTCTTTTGCCGTGATGAACATGTCCGCTCCCCGGGAAGTGGCATTGCGGCGAACTGGAGAACAGGGAAGCGTTTCTCTAAACCTGGGAAGGGGGACTCTGCTGGTTGCCGGATGGGATCCGGAAGAGCCGGAACTTCTGGGAGAGGCGATCCTGAGGCCGGAAATGGATTCTGTGAAACTGGTGTTGGGCCAAGGGCTCCAGAGAGAGGTCTCGGAGGATGTAACCTGGATTGCCCCGGACGACGGCGGAGTGTCGGTGGCTTCTTTGACGGAAGACCAGCAGCGTAAGCGCAGGGAGTGCCTGGATCGGGCCGCCTCTCTTCGGGAGAAAAAAGCCCGGAGGCAGGTTGTGCCTGTGCCTCAGGGAAAACAGAGGCGCCTGTGGGAAACATTGACGGAAAAGGACCGGGCGGTGGAAGTGTCCCGGGAAGTGCTGGAAGACGGATTGGCCGCCCTTTTCTGGGAAGAAAAGGTGCCGGAGTCCCCTTTCCGGCAGGGGCTTTTGTCACCCCGCATCGGTTTGGAAGTCCTCACACCCTGGCATCGGTTCTTGGAGGATTCTTTCTCTTCCCAGGAACAATCCCGGTTCCGGGGGGAACCCCGGCTTTTGTGGGACTGGGTCCAAGCCAAGGCCCCTTTGGCCGGAGACACCTATGAGGCCCTGTGGGGAACCCCTGAGGGTATCCTGACCATTGGGAAAGCCACACAAGCCGGTCAAAGCTTGTTGTTTTGCGCCGCCTGCCGGGCGTTGGGGATCCCGTCCTATCTGGAGGACGGGGTACCCCAGCTGTGGGAAAACGGAGCTTTTCGTCCCTTGTGGGGCGGGGAGAAAACCGCTTGCCTGGTGCTGAAGGCTCCCCAGGATCAACCCGCCGTAGGGGAACAGGATTATTCCCTGGCCAGAAAAGAAGGTGGTTGGAAGGTGGTTTCCACCGGTACTGTAGAAGCGGGGAAAAGTGTTGTTCTGTCCCTGGCCCCGGGAGAGTACCGGATTTGGACCACCCGCCGGATGCCCGGAGGCAACCAGCTGTGCCGGCGGTGGGAGTTTGCTCTGGAAGCCGGCCAGCAGAGAGAGGAAACCCTCACGTTCCGGGAGGGAACCGCGGAAGAAATGCTGGAGTGTTGTCCTTTCCCGGAATTCTCCCTGGAAAACCAGGCTGGGCAGGTTGTGACAGGTGAGGAACTTTTTGCCCGGTGTCCCCTTTCTCTGCTGCTGTGGTTGGAGGTCAATCGGGAACCCACGGAGCATTTGCTCAACGAGTTGGCCCAAGAGGGAGAAAATTTGAAGAAATCCGGGTGCGGCATCCACTTTGTGGTGGAGGACTGGAATCAGCTGGAGGATCCCACATTGGGAAAGGCCCTTGCCGCCCTGCCCCAAGGACAGGTGTGGAAGGGAAACTTCCCGGACTCGGTGCCGGCTCTGGCCCGGCGGATGTTTTTGGATCCTGACCGGCTGCCCTTGGCTCTTTTGGGAAACCGGAAAGGAGAAGGTCTGTACGGATGCTGCGGTTACAATGTGGGTACGGCCTCTTTGCTGCTGCGGTTGATGGCCGTGGCAGTGCCTGGAAATTCCGAACAGAATCTGGTATAATGGATCCAATGGAACATTTGGAAAGGAGCCATGCCCTATGGAAAACAAGATGTTGGAACTGTTGAAGACCCGCCGGAGCGTGCGGGCGTACCGTCCGGAGCAGATTAAGCCCGAAGAGCTGGACGCCGTAACGGAAGCCGGCACTTACGCCCCCACGGGAATGGGGATGCAGTCCCCGGTGATCGTGGCGGTTCAGGACCCCAAGTACCGGAAGGCGGTAGAGGAGCTGAACAAGCAGGCCCGGGGCGGCGATAAGGATCCCTATTACGGAGCCCCCACCATTTTGCTGGTGCTGGCGGATCCCCAGCGGGGAACCTGTGTGGAGGACGGCGCTTGCGTGCTGACTACCATGATGCAGGCGGCCCATGCCATTGGACTGGCTTCCTGCTGGATTCACGGGGAGCATGAGATGTTTGAACTGCCCCAGGGAAAGGCTTTGCTCAAGGAATGGGGCTTGCCGGAAAATCTTCGGGGCGTAGGTTCCCTGGCTTTGGGATATGCGGCCGGTCCCCTGCCCCAGCCCAAGGAGCGGAAGGCGGATTACGTGAAGAAGGTGTAAGCCGGGGTCCCCAAAAACCCGGCGGAAAAGGGCGCGGTGCCATTTGGTACCGCGCTTTTTGCGGTTTTGCTTGTAATTTCAGGGGCGGGAGGCTATAATAAGGCGTACAGGAGGGATCCCTGGATCATCCGGGGATTTGGTACGGGACCGTCGGAACAGGCCGGCGGGAAACGTTTTGAGAATGGGGTAATGGAAAACGACGGTGAAAGGATGTGGTGCCCGTGAAGCGCGGAACGAAAACCAGGGCGATGGCCCTTTTGATGGCAGCGGTGATGGCCCTGGGGGTCCTGACTGGCTGCGCGGAGGAGACCACCAGTTCGGAGGACAGCTCCGCCTTGGAAAGTTCCTCTTTGGAGGAGCAGGTCACCTTGGAAAATGACGGTACGGAAAATACCCTGGTGGTGGCGGAGCTTTCTTACAGTGAGAAACGCACCGAGACGCTCAAGGAGATTGCCCAAAAGTACATGGCAGATTACCCCGATACCCACATTGAAATCCGCACAGTGGATACCCGGGAGGAAATGACCCAGCTTCTGGAGTCCGGGGAACAGGTGGACTTGTGCGAGGTATCCTGGCTGGACCAGCCCACCTATGTGGAAAAGGGATGGCTTTTGGATCTCAGCGACTATTTGGAGGTTTGGGATGAAGCATCTACCCTGACAACGGCGGCCCGGCAGATTCTCCGTTCCATGGGATCCGGTAAGGCATATATGATCCCTGCCACGTTGAACCAGGATGTGCTCTATTACAGAAGCGATTGGTTTGACGCCTACAACCAAGATAAGGAAGCCGATGACATGGTTTACTGCCGGTTGTGGTCCGATATGCTCAACGGTGTGGGTAAGCTTTGGGGCCAGGGGGAGGGCCTGGTGTTTGGCGGTCAGGAACGGCTGCTGGACGTGTTTGACTCGGGTTTGTGGAGCGCCATGGGCCTGAGTCTGGTGTCGGACCAATCGGTGGCTTATCTTTCCAACGCCAAGGATCACAGGACAATCTTCACCCTGGACGCGGCTCTGACGGCGTTGGAACAGTTCCAGCAGGTGATGACCACTGTGGTTCCCGAGGAGTCCCTCAGTTGGACGGAGGACCAGGCTGTGGACGCCTTTATCGACGGGAAAGCCTCCATGCTGTTGGCCGGTCAGGATCAGATGGACAAGATCTACTCTGCCATGGAGGAAGGGACCGTGCAGACGGCACCTTATCCCAGGGGACTTTACGGCATCGGGGTGACCAGCACCCAGTATACGGGCTTCTCTGTTGCCGCCGCCTCGGAACATGAGGGTAACGCGGTCCACTTCCTGACCTATCTGTCCGACGAGGACAACAACACCCACATGGCCAAAGTGTGCCAAATTCCGCCCATCCACACCAGCGCGGCGGAGATGGAGCCTTCTCTGGAAGAGGGGAATCTTTCGGTGTATCTGCTGATGGCGGACAAGACTGATCTCTACGCCTACGCCCAGGAACCGGTGATGTACTCGGCGTGGGAAGACTTCCGCACCGAAGGGGATCAGGCTTTGCGGGACTTTCTCCAGGGAGATCTCAGCGGGGAAGAGCTGCTGGATCAGTTTGACGACTACTGGGGCAGTGCCGCCGCCCGGGAGGGCAAACTCTGGGAATAAGACCCAAAGGCCTCGGGGAATGCCCCGAGGTCTTTTTGTCTTCGGGCGGAGAGTCGGGAAGAAATCCCAGGCAAAGACTTGTAGGCAGGGTGAGAATTTGGTATAATACTTAGGATTATGAGAATTTCTGTCTGGAAGGGTGATCGGGATGCAGGTAAAGCTACTGGCGTATACGCCGGAGCCGGAAAAGACGGTGGCCTGCGCAGCTAAGCTGTGCTATGCCGCCGCGGACATCGATACGGTATACGAAGGGTTGACCGAGGAGAAGACCGCCTCTTTTTTGGAGATGCTCCAATCCATCGGCCATGAAAGCCCCATTGAGCATGCCAGCTTCACCTTTGGCATCGAAGGGGTTTCCCGGTCTCTTCTGGCTCAGATTACCCGGCATCGGATTGCGTCTTTCAGTGTCCAGAGCCAGCGGTATGTCAAAGAGAACGGGTTCGAGTTTGTTTTGCCTCCGGAAATCGAACAGATTCCCGAGGCCAAAGAAGAATTTCTCCGGGCCATGGAGGAGGACACCAAGCATTACGAACGGTTGACGGCCCTGCTGAAGGCCCGGCACAAGCAGGCCTTTTTGGATCAGGGAGAGACGGAAAAATCCGCGGACCGGAAGGCGGAAAAGAAGGCCATTGAGGACGCCCGCTTTGTGCTGCCCAATGCTTGTACCACCAAGATGATCTGCACCATGAACGCCCGGTCCCTGCTGAATTTCTTTTCTCACCGGTGCTGCAACCGAGCTCAGTGGGAGATCCGGGACCTGGCCACTCAGATGCTTCGGGAAGTGCGGGAAGTGGCTCCTCACCTGTTTGAAAAGGCGGGACCGCCCTGCCTGCGGGGAGGATGCCCGGAAGGGAAAATGTCCTGCGGAAAAATGGAGGAAGTCCGAAAAAAATTTGCAGCGCTGTAAAAAAACGGCGGTTGGCTATACTAAAAGGATAGAAAACGTCCAGGAGGGGAAAGATCATGAGTTTGATTGTGCTGGAGGGCCTGGATGGCAGCGGCAAGGGCACCCAGACGAAGCTGTTGGAAAAGGCTTTGTGCCGGAGGGATCGGCCGGTGCGCCGGGTCACATTTCCGGATTACCAGTCCCCTTCGTCGGCGCTGGTGCGCATGTATTTGGACGGGGAGTTCGGCACGGAGCCAGAAGACGTCAATGCCTATGCGGCCAGCACTTTTTACGCGGTGGATCGGTACGCCAGTTTTCGAAAGGACTGGCGGCAGGACTACCTGGCGGGAGACGTGATCCTCTGCGACCGGTACACCACTTCCAATCTGGTGTATCAGATGGGCAAGGCCCCTCGGGAGGAGTGGGATTCCTATCTGTTCTGGGTGGAAGATCTGGAATACGGCAAATTGGGTCTGCCCCGGCCTGATCTGGTGCTCTACCTGGAAATGCCCGTGGAGGTGTCCCAAAAGCTTTTGCTGCAGCGGTATCAGGGAGACAGCGGGAAAAAAGACATTCATGAAAGCCACCTGGAATTTCTCCGGTCCTGCGGGGAATGCGCCCGGTACGCGGGAGAACGCCTGGGCTGGAAGGTGATTCCCTGTTCCAAGGACGGGGAACCTCTGCCGGTGGAGGAGATCCATCAGGCGGTGGTGGAAACAGTGACAAAGTGTCTGGGTTTGTAACGGCCCAAATGCCAGGACAGGCTGCCAAAATGCGCCGGCTTGACGCGGCAAAAAAGGGTGGCGGCTATTTACTCAGAGCGCAAATACGTTTTTATGGAGTTATGTGACGGGTTCCCTTGAACCCTGTTTCAATGTTATTTTTTGGAAAGGAAGGTTCCTATGGTTGTTGTTTTTTTGGCGGACGGTTTTGAAGAAGTGGAAGCTCTGGCTCCGGTGGATCTCATGCGCCGGGCCGGTTTGGACGTGAAGCTGGCAGGGGTTACGGGAATGAAGATCACCGGTTCCCACGGAATCCAGGTGGCGGCTGACTTGGCGGCGGAGGATGTGGACCTGTCCCAGGTGCAGGCCATGATGCTTCCCGGCGGGTTGCCGGGTACCCCCAATCTGGAGGCTTCTCCCGCCGTGCAGGCCTGTATTGACGGCTGTGTGAAAGAGGGCAAGCTGGTGGCCGCTATCTGCGCTGCTCCCTCGATCCTGGCTCACAAGGGATTGCTTCAGGGCAAAAACGCCACCGCTTTTCCCAATTTCCAGAAGGACTTGACCGAAGGGGGCGCCGTGCTCAGTGAAGCTTATGTCTGCCGGGACGGCCAGTTCCTCACCGGCCGGGGCATGGGCGTAGCCACCCAGTTTGGTCTTGCCCTGGTGGAAGCCCTGGTGTCCCCGGAGAAAGCCCGGGAGATCCGTTCTTCTATCCAGTGGGAGGAGTGAGTCCCACCAAGGCCGCCTTACGCCGGGAGCTGCTGGCCCGACGGAAAGGACTGGCCCGGCGGCAGGAAAAGGACGAAAAGCTTCGGAAAACCCTCTGGAACTGGCCCTTCTATGAGACGGCGGAAAAACTGTTTCTGTTTCTCAGTGCCGGCAGCGAGCCGGATACCTGGACGATTTTTGCCCGGGCGTTGGAGCAGCAAAAAGAGGTATATCTTCCCCGCTGTTTGGACGGAGAGGGAAGGATGGCTTTTTTCCAGGTGACCTGCCGGGAACAGCTGGAACCGGGTCGATTTGGCATTTTCGAGCCTGATCCCCAACGGTGTTCCCGGGCACAAGGGACAGAAGGTGCCCTTTGCTTGGTGCCGGGAATCGCCTTTGACCGGGAAGGCTACCGGTTGGGGTATGGAAAAGGCTATTATGACCGTTTTTTGGCGGATTTTCAAGGGATCGCCGCGGGAATGTGTTACGGAGAGCTGGTGCTCTCTCAACTGCCCCGGGGCCCTCATGACAGGCGGGTCCGTTGGCTGGTGACGGAAACTGGCGTGGAACCCGTGGGAAAGGAAGGATGCATATGAACCGACGACAGGACCGAAACGCCCGGGCTCCCCAGGACAACCGGAACGCGGGAGGCTTTAAGCTGAACATTGACGAGCGGGATCTTGCCACGGGCACCATTGACCTGCAGGAGCGCAGAACCCAGCCCCGGCCAGAATTTTCCGCCAATAAAACCTACCTGACGGAGAAGGAGCGCAAGGCGGAGAAAAAGGCCCACAAGAAGCGGAACCGGCTGAAAGCACGGAAGAATCGCCGGGTGTTTTCCCTGGTGTGGATTTGCATGGTGCTGCTGGTGTCCTTTACCTTGGGCAGCTATCTGATCACCGGATCCAACGACTTTTTTGCCATTGGCCGCAGTGAAGGCAACACGGAAGTGACCATTCCCGAGAATGTCACCCCGGGAGAGCTGGCCCAGATTCTCTACGAAGCGGGAGCCATCAGCAAAACGGAGTTCTTCACCATTTACTGTTCCGTCACGGCGGACATGCAGTATTTTGAGCCCGGCACCTATGCTTTGGAGACCAACATGGACTACGAGGACATCATCAATACACTCCAGGGAGGCAACCAGAGCAAGGAAGTGGTCACAGTTACCTTCCCCGAAGGTACCACGGCTCTGGAAGCGGCAGCTCTGTTGGAGGAGCAAGAGGTGTGCACCCAGGAGGATTTCCTGGCAGCGCTGAATTCCGACGACTTTAACGACTACGAGATGATCGGGGCTTTGGGAGACACCTCCGGCAAGTATTACAAGCTGGAAGGGTATCTGTTCCCCGATACCTACGATTTTTACAAGGGCGAGGAAATTGACTCCGTAGTGGGCAAGTTCCTCAACAACTTCGGCAAGCGGATGGAAGATCTGCAGAGTAAAATTGACGCCTCCGACTTGACCTTGGATCAGATTGTCACCATGGCCTCCATTATTCAGCGGGAAGCTGCCAACGCCCAGGATATGTATGACGTATCGGCAGTGCTTCACAATCGTCTGGATTTTGGCGCCGACTATGGCATCTACCGGCTGGAGTGCGACTCCACCATGTATTATCCCTATAAGACCGCCCAGGAGATTCCGGAAACGGGCGCCCTTTCCTATGGGGCTTACAACACCTATGAGGTGGAAGGGCTTCCTGCCGGTGCCATCTGTAACCCGGGCCTGGATGCCATCAAAGCGGCGTTGAGTCCGGATACGGAGGGAGACGCGGCCAATTACCTGTATTTCTGCCATGCGGCGGACGGTACAGCTTATTACGCCACCAACGCGGAAGACCACGAGTACAACAAGCAGTTGGCAGGCTTGTCTTGAGGAGAAGAATGTGAACAGAGTGAAACCGGAGCTGCTTGCCCCTGCGGGGGATCGGGAGCGGCTGGAAGCGGCCGTGGCCTATGGAGCGGACGCGGTCTACTTCACGGAATTGTCTGTGGATCATGACGGTATTATTTCGCTGGAGGAACTGCGGGATGCAGTTGCCTTCTGCCATGAAAAGGGCGTGAAGGTGTACGTCACCTGCAACACCCTGCCCAGAAACGAAGAGTTTGAAGAACTTCCCGGCTTTTTGACAGCTTGTCAGGAAATGGGGGTAGACGCCTTTATTATCTCCGACTTGGGCGTGCTGGCCCTGGCCAAACAGGTGGCTCCCCGGGTGGAACGCCACGTTTCCACCCAGACGGGGATTGTGAATTTCGCGGCGGCTCAAGTGTGCCGGGAATTGGGCGCCCAACGGGTGGTTCTGGCCCGGGAGGTGCCTTTGGAGGAAATCCGGGGCATCCGGGAAAAAACCGCGCCGGATCTGGAGTTGGAAGCCTTTGTCCACGGGGCTATGTGCATGTCCTTTTCGGGCCGGTGCGTCATTTCCAATTACCTGACGGGCCGGGATGCCAATCGGGGAGAATGCGCCCAGCCCTGCCGCTGGGAGTATCACCTGACGGAAGTCCAGCGGCCAGGGGAGGAGTTCACCCTGGTTCAGGAGGAGAAGGGTGCTTACCTGTTCAACTCCAACGATCTCCGGATGATCGAACACATTCCGAAAATGATGGATGTCGGAATCACCAGTCTGAAGATTGAGGGCCGGGCCAAATCCGCCTACTATGTGGCCTGCGTCACAAAGGCTTACCGGCAGGCCATCGACTTCTTCTGGGAGCACCCCGGGGAGCCTTTGCCTCCCGAGATTCTGGAGGAAACGGAAAAAATCAGCCATCGTCCCTATTCTCTGGGATTCTACTTTGGCGGGGAGCCGGGCCAGACCCCGGACCGGAGCCACTACGCCCGCAACTACCAGCTGGCGGCGGTGTGCGAGGGCCGGGTAGGAAAGTACCTGCGGCTCCGGCAGAGGAACCGGTTTTTCCGCGGGGAGATTGTGGATATCCTCCAGCCAGAGGGAAAACCCTTTACCGCCCAGCTGACAAAGCTTTTCGATGAGGATTTCGCTCCTCTGGAAAAGGCTCCTCACGCGGAAATGGTGGTCTACTGGGAAACGGACGCCCAGGTGGCTCCGGGAGCGTATCTGCGGATCAAACAGGAAAACCGTCCTTGAGGATGGAGAAAAGGGTCCTGCCGTTGGAAAACGGCAGGGCCTTTTTGCGTTCCCAGGGAGAAATCTTTTCAGGGGCCGTCTGTTTTTTCAGGCAATCACATATTCATGGAGTAAGCGGAAAGAAAGGATGATCTTGTATGAAGAAGCTCCGGGTCTGTGTGTTGGCGATGTTTCTGGCTGTGGCCATGGGAGTTCCCTCACTCCCGGCCCAGGGGGCGGAAGTGGAGATCACCGCTCCTGCCGCCGTGGCGATGGAGGCCTCCACCCGCCGGGTCC